>JABDLW010000090.1 GCA_013001805.1 Saprospiraceae bacterium
CGGGAAGTGGCACATTCCCTAATTTCCGAATTTTCATTCTGCTCATCTTAAAATCCTGGCTATGCAGATTCAGACTGTTGCTCATTTATCAACAATTAGGATTTTCTTGATTAGGGGATTCAAAGGATTCCATCAATATATATTCCGTAATGATATAATTCATCTCCGGCGAGGTATTTCGGGAAGTGGCACATTATCTAATTTCTGAATTTTCATCCTGCTCATCCTAAAATCCTGGCAATGCAGATTCAGACTGTTGCTCATTTGTCAGAATCAGGATTTTCTTGATTAGGGGATTTTCCAGGATTCCCATCAATATATATTCCGTGATGATAAAATTCATCTCCGGCGAGGTATTTCGGGAAGTGGCACATTCCCTAATTTCCGAATTTTCATTCTGCTCATCTTAAAATCCTGGCTATGCAGATTCAGACAGTTATACTGCTGTATTATATTTGGGGTTGAAGATTTTCTTAAACTGCAAACTTGAACCACCAAAGTTTATAAGAAGTCCAATGGGTCTATTATATGCCACAACGTAGTTTTTAGCTTGCGCCAAATGTACATCCTCCAATCCAATTAAAGCTTTTAATTCTACGATGACGACACCTTCGACAACAAAATCAGCTCTGCGAGTGCCCACTTCAATCCCTTCATAATAAATGACATGTTCATCTTCACGAACAAAAGTCAATCTGGCTTTTTCTAATTCATTTGCCAAGGATCTCTGATAGATGACTTCTTGAACTCCATTACCGAGCGTATTATGCACTTTCATAGCACACCCATTAATCTTGTATGTGATTTCATCGATATTCATTGATTTCATATCCTATCCCTGTTTATTTTTTTTTGAATAAAGAGCCTTAAGTGATTATAGTCGAATTCCCGCTTTAGATCCGTAATATTTCCCCATTCCTGCACTAATCCTTGTTTGTCCCCAAATCCTGTCCATCATTCTGGTCAAATTCAGACTTCGTTGCATTTCCCCTTCACAACACTTCCTTTGCTCTTTTAAATTCAATTCCCTGTATTTCCATCAGAATCTGACCTTCCTGTGCCCCGGGGCTGCTGAAAATGAAATAGATGTCATGTATGCCACGAGTTGGACGCAACTGGACATCCATTACTGTGGAGGATAATCGTTGCACCAAATCAAAATCAATCGGAGCATCGGGGTTTCCAGCTTTCGCATTATCAGCCCTCAGTTTTCGCATGATGGCCCTCCGGTCTGCATCTTTTTGTACGATTTGATTTGACGAACCAATAAGATTTCCATCGGGTTCATCAATGCGTATTTCTATAATTCCTCCGGCCGCATCAACTCGTGGGGAGGCGAGAACGACAAATTCAATGCTGCCAATTTGGGTCAGATCAATACCTTTGAATCCTAAATAAGCCCCATCACCCACCACATTAAATGATTTGCGGGGTGTGGTAAGTAGTTGAGCTCCTTTCTCCCAGTCGTAAGATTCCGGATTAATTCCAGGATTTCTTAAAGCAATGATTTTTTCACTGCTAAGTGGTTTGATCGTTCCACTACCTCTGTCCTCATACGCTACCCGGAGTAAATACCCACCTTTGCCATTATCTCCAGTTGGGACACTCGTAAGGAAGCTTCCATCCATGGGTAGTGTAGCTTTTGATTTTGATGGATCGGCTAAACTGATGATGTAATTAACCATCATTTCTGCCTCCTCGGCAGATATTTGCGGATGTGCACTCATGGCATGTTCGCCCCAGATGCCCGTTCCACCTGTGATGATCTTGTTGGCAATTTTAGCGTGCTCCGCCGGGCTGTTGCGATACTTTTCCGCGATAGCTAAATAACTCGGTCCAACGGACTGCTGCTCCTTTAAATGGCATGAGCGACAATCATTTTCACTTATCAATGCTGCTCCTTTCGAAAAAGTAACCCATTCATCCGTACTACGATGATTCTGCGCAATTTCGACCGGATCAAATCCTTCCGGTGCATAATCAAAATTTATGGCGACCGCATTTTTATCAATGTCCCCATCCACGAGCGAGCCATCTTCATCATCGTTCACCATGACTTTATAATTTATTTCTTCATCAGGAAAAAAGAACGTTTGATTTCCGCTGAGTAAAGTAATGTCGACGTCAGGTGGTTCATTGCCCACAAGAATTTCAAAAGCCTGCGAATTTTGAGACCCATGAACGTCATTTACTATCAGAGTAACCTGGTAGCTGCCTACTTGATCCAGTATCAAAGATGGATTTGGTTCGGGAATTTGCTTTTGAAATCCATTGTCTGATTTAATGGTCCAGGAAAATTCCAACTCGTCCCCATCGTAATCGATGGTGCCATCCGAATATAATTGGAGGTGGAATGGAGCCGCTCCCGCCCATTTTTCCGCACGGGCCCGGACAATCGGAGTGCGATTCCCACCATTATATTCAATGCGTTTTAATTGAGCATTGGGATTTCCCCGAAACCATGCCGAGCCATATTCCAAAACATATAAATCACCCTGAGGACTGAATTTCATGTCGATCGCACTTTGGAAATCTTCCTCCGGTAAAAATGGTTCCATCCCGAGGTAGTCGCCGTTTTCGTCCATAGAAACAGACATGATCCAACCGCGCATAAATTCGACTATCAGCCACTTTCCCTCATAATAGGCAGGAAAGCGTCGCTCCGATTCCGGAAAGTCTGCCAGGCGAAATACCGGTCCACCAGTCGCACTACGACCTGAACTCCCCACGAGTGGAAATTCCTCTGAATTAGTATA
The DNA here is from genome assembly GCA_013001805.1 of Saprospiraceae bacterium. GTDB lineage: Bacteria > Bacteroidota > Bacteroidia > Chitinophagales > Saprospiraceae > JABDMH01. The sequence continues at coordinate 2,757 of JABDLW010000090.1, forward strand.
TGGATACCATATGAATGCCTTTTGCGGTGCGGGCAATTCTTGTAAACCGGTATTATTAGGTGAGTCATTTATGACATTATTTGTATCAAATTTTTCGCCCACTTTTCCGGTGGCAAAATCATAATCGGCGTAGGCTTTATTGTCACCAACAAAATAGGGCCAGCCAAAAAATCCGGCTTGGCGGGCTTGATTAAACTCATCATATCCACGAGGACCGATCGTTGAGTCTTTCGATGCATCCGGGCCTACCTCTCCCCAGTATATGTAGCCAGTTTTGCTGTCGATGGATACTCGCCAGGGATTCCGATGTCCCATCGTGTAGATTTCTGGTCTGGTCTTCTCGCTTTTCTCCTCGAAAAGATTCCCTTCAGGAATGGTGTATGATCCATCTGCTTCTGGATGGATCCTTAGAATCTTGCCGCGGAGGTCGTTAGTATTACCTCCGGTGCGCTGATCGTCATGATGTTTTCTGCCCGGCCGTTCATCGAGATTGGAAATGCCGGTTGGTGGATTGGCGGTGTTGTTTCCTGTGGTCAAATAAAGGTTGCCATCGTTATCAAAAACCATTCCACCGCCAGTGTGACAGCAAAGCTCTCTTTGAGTAGGAAACTCCAGGACAATTTTTTTGGAGGCTTCCACTAGGGTATCCCCCTTTAGTTCCCAACGTGCCAAAACATGCTTGGCTGAATCTGGGTCGGCATAGAACATATAAATCCAATGATTTCTGGCAAATTCAGGATCGGCGATCACACCCATGAGGCCTTCTTCAGCTTCACGACTCTCACCGTCGGCATTGGTATACTTGGTATTGACTGGAATGGTAGAGATCTTGCTGACCTCTCTTGATTGTGTGTCGTATAACTTCACACCACCTTTTCTCTCCACGATGACCATTTGACCGGCATTGAGAAACGTAAATGCCATCGGCTCATCAAAGTCTCCCGGTTGGGTAACGATGGTCGTTGTAAACCGGTTCATCTCGGGAGGGGTAACTAACGATCCCTCTTGCTTTTGTAAGCAGCTTGCAAGACAGCTGACTAATATCCCTGGGATAAGAAAGTATCTGGCAGAATAAATTGATCTCATGTATTATAGAATTGGATGGAAAGATACGTCTTGGTTTTTATTCTCCGATACAAGAGGCGGCATTAGTCCGATAGATGGAATGTGAGCATTGTTACTAAAAGTCGAAAATAACGTTTAATTAAATTGCAGAAATATGCTTAGGTTGTGAAATAAACCTTTGGAGATATGACGCCGTCCAATCAAACGATATCATTAGTGGGTGACTTAATGTGTTTGCATCGAATTTGCTGCAATCGGTCAACCCGGTTGGTCTTTCTGGTCATTCTTTCACACTTAGCTGTTTTCGGCTATACCCAACAGATCGGTGTGGATATCATTGTCGAAAAAAACGTAATGATTCCCGCTGATGATGGTACCCTCCTGGCAACCGACATTTATCGTCCTGCCAGCGAAGGCCAGGTAAAAACTGAAAAGCTTCCGGTATTATTTCAGCGTACTCCTTACAATAAAGAGGGAGACAGATTTGTGCCTCAGGCGGCTTTATTTGCCAGCCAGGGATATATTGTAGCTATACAAGATTTACGCGGTCGATATGGATCGAGTGGCATTTTTACAAAATATAATCCCCTGGAAGCAAGCGACGGAAAAACATCGGTTGAATTTTTGAGTCAGCTGCCCTATTGCGATGGAAAGGTCGTCATGTGGGGCACTTCTTATGGCGCGCACACCCAGGCCGATGCGGCCAAATTAAATCCCCACGGACTGCGGGGAATGATAATTAATATGGGTGGAATGACCAATGCCTGGGATCATGCAGTGCGACAGGGTGGTGCGTTTGAACTGGGTAGAGAACTGACCTGGGCCTGGAGGCAAATACCACTGGAAATGAACGATCCAATTGTGAGCGCTCATTTTGAGCGGGAAAAAATTGAGGATTGGTATGAGGCCTGGCCATTGCGTAAAGGATTGAATCCCCTCTCAATCGCTCCAAATTTTGAGGAATATTTTTTTGAAGAATTAACCCATGGTGACTATGATGACTATTGGAAGGAAACAGGAATCAATTGGCAGGAATATTATGATCAAACTGCTGACGTACCCATGGTGCATATTGGAGGTTGGTATGACATTTTTTTAAGGGGTACGATTAATAATTATTTGGAATTATCTAAAATTCAGACCACTCCTAAATGGTTGATCATCGGTCCCTGGACACATAGTGGAAATACGAGGACCTACGCAGGTGATGTCGATTTTGGGGAGCTAAGTGCGATCACAGATTTTCATGAGCAGTATCAGATTAAATGGTTTAACCACTTATTGAGGGATAGTCAATATGTTGATTTGCCCCCACAACCTATTCGATTGTTTATCATGGGAAGCGGGAGTGGTGAAATGAATCCGGAGGGAAGATTAAATCATGGAGGCTATTGGAGAAACTTCGAAGAATGGCCACCGAATGGCAAGGAAATGACCTACTATTTTCATGAGGACGGATTATTTGATTCAGCAATTTCTAAATTAGAGAATTCCGGGACCACCTACACCTACGATCCGAAAGATCCGGTGCCGACCCTCGGAGGCAACTCATCAGCGAGGCTGAAAGATGGTGGTTATGATCAAAGGGAGCGTGCCGATTTTGCGGTAAGCGAACCACCCTACTTACCGTTGGAAGCGAGAAGTGATGTCGTGGTATTTCAAACAAAACCTTTGGAAAATGAACTTGCCATCGCTGGTCCCATTAAAGTAAAATTATTTGTTTCGTCAAGTGCTACTGATACAGATTTTACCTTTAAATTAATTGATGTCTATCCGCCTTCGGAAGACTATCCAGGTGGTTTTGACCTAAATCTTACCGATGCCATTGTGCGTATGAGTTATCGCAATGGAAGGCATACCCGCGATTTAATAAATCCGGGTGAGGTCTATGAGGTGGACCTGGAACCCTTCCCAACGGCCAATGTATTTAAAAAAGGTCATCGAATTCGCATCGATATTTCCAGTAGTAATTTTCCGAGATGGGACACAAATCCTAATACCGGAGAGCCCTTGGGTGCCAGCCGTCGAAGTATCCCTGCCGATAATACAATTTTTCACGATGCAATCAGAAATAGCCACGTACGGTTTTGGAGCATGGAATAATGTTCAGTGTTTGAGGCTCAGCAATCAACGATGATCTTGCTTTGGCGCTAATCTTCTTCAAATTGTAAAACTTAAAAATACTTTGTGGCCTTGGTGCGCTCTGTGGGAAACCAAGATCGCGAATACTCAGTATTGATTCCATACTTGTAAATTGCCTGGCCATTTTGTGAAAAAGTCGATTTGAAATTCCCTCTGTTTTACCTCTGGAGCCGGGTTGCATCATTGTGTTTACGTAAAAAAGTAGTTAACTTCTTTTATTCGTAAAAAATTGTTAGCTTTCTATCGATAAGGGTAACGT
>JABDLW010000105.1 GCA_013001805.1 Saprospiraceae bacterium
CTTATAATTGTTACCTATATATTTTACACAGGTACATTTAAAGTGCCGCAGGCGAGACTCGAACTCGCATGTCCGTACGGACACACGCCCCTGAAACGTGCGTGTCTACCAATTCCACCACTGCGGCCAAAATCTGTTTAAATGTAACGGTTGTTTTTGACATTAAGAAGCTTCAATCAATGCAATAGTGCATTAAATCAGAATATGACAATGAGGAACTTTAGCCTAAAACTAAACCACCATATTTTCGACTGGGGCTTTTGTTCTCCTCTTCTCAGCGGTAATCCTGTAGAATCAAACCGTTTAATTTCTAGGAATAAATTAGCCGAAATTGGTCTGCAATACTTTTTAATGTGCTTTACTGATGTTAATTTTCCTGTATGCTAAACAGAAGAAAAATATTGAAGCTTTTGCCTAAGCTTCCCTTTGGTGGGCTTTTGGCCGCTGAAATCATACCCCGACTGGGCTCAATGCCACAAAACCGGTCATGGGATCAGACGATATATGAATCCATTGGTGTACGGTCATTGATCAATGCCCGGGGTACGGTGACTATTGTGGGTGCTACCCGGATGTTGCCCGAGGTACAAGAGGCCATGGACGCCGCCACTCGACATTATGTTCAACTTGATGAGTTGATGGAAGGAGTCGGGCAAAAGCTGGCACAATTAACCGGTGCCGAATGGGGTTGCGTCACATCAGGTGCATCGGCAGCAATCACCCTGGCAACTATAGGTAGTATTACCCGGGGTGATCCGGACAGACTTTGGCAGATTCCGGATCTCACCGGGCTTAAGGATGAAGTGATCATCCCCTCCTATTCCCGTACCGCCTATGAATGTGCGGCCAGAGCTGTGGGCGTCAAGATGATTGAGGTCTCTAATGCGCAAGAGCTAGAGTCTGCTCTGGGTCCAAGAACAGCGATGATCCTGGTTTTAACCGGTGCACAATCTGCGCATGGTCCCTTGTCTATCACAAAGATTTCGGCTCTTGCCCGGCCAATGGGTATTCCAATTTTAGCGGATGCAGCGGCCGAAGAATTGCTCGTTCCGAATCCCCATTTAACCCAAGGTGCAGATCTGGTGGCATACAGCGGGGGGAAGTGCCTCCGCGGCCCCCAATGTGCAGGTCTTTTGCTAGGCCGTAAGGACCTGGTACAATCGGCCTGGATTGCCGGTGCACCGCATCATGGCTTTGGCAGGGGGCAAAAAGTAGGGCGGGAAGAAATCATGGGTATGCTCGCTGCGGTTGAGATGTGGTTTAAGCGGGATCATCTTGCCGAAAGAAGCATCTGGAACCAATGGCTGAACCATATTTCTGGCCGTCTGGAATCTGTCTCTGGAGTAAAAACAGTTGTAAGTCAACCGGGAGATCAGCTCTCTAATCGGTTTCCATCCCTACATGTGTCCTGGGATATGACACCTATCCCGCTTACGGGTTTTGATGTTGAAAATCTATTGTGGGAGAGCAATCCCAGGATAGCCGTCAGCGGTGCTGGAAGTTTTCTTCCGTTTCCAGCAAATATGCAACCTAATATCCGTATCAACCCCTCTCAGCTGAAGGCAGGGGAAGAAAAAATCATTGCTGAAGCGCTATATACCATCCTGTCGAAGCCCCCCGTTTTGCAAAAACCGCAGGGTGCGCCAGCCATCGACATTAGCGGACAGTGGGATGTCCTGATGCAATTTGCTGCCAGTGAAGTGCAACAGACCTTTATCTTCGAGCAAAATGGGAGCGAAATCATCGGTACTCACATAGCAAGCTATGCGTCACGTGATTTATCGGGTTCGTTGTACGGTGATCAGATCTTAATTCGCAGCCCATATAGTCAGGATGGTGTACGATTGAATTTTGAATTTACCGGTACGGTCAATGAGAGATCAATGGAAGGTGAAGCGAGTCTGGGTGAATACGGTGTGGCACGCTGGAGTGCCCGGCGACACCAATATGATAATCCGGCTAAAAAATAGAATGCTCTTTGTCTGCCATTGTATCATTTAGCACCTTTGAGCAACGAATTTGAAAACATAGTTGATCAACGGTATTTGTACTTTTAACCAAACTATCAAAACCCTGGATATGCATCTCTTCCAGCCCCTGATGTACCTGTTTACAATGCAATTTTTGGGCTTACCCCAGCACCTGCAATTATCACCTGGTGGTGATAAGTCGATGGAGATCCTTCTCCCGGCCCGGGGGCTGTGCGCTCACCGGGGGGCAATGGAAAGTCATCCGGAAAATACCCTGGTTGCTTTTCAGGCGGCTATCGACAAAGGAGCTCACATGATCGAATTTGATGTACACCTGACCAGCGACCGTAAGCTCATAGTCATTCATGATAACACGGTAGATCGAACCACCAATGGACGGGGCCAGGTTTCCGCAATGACTTTGGAAGAACTGAAGCAATTAGATGCCGGTTTATGGAAGGGTCCTGAGTTTATTGGCCAGAAATTACCCACTTTTGAAGAGGCGCTGGCAATGATGCCGGTCAACATCTGGTTGAATGTACACCTCAAAAGTGCCCAGGGTATCGGAGACCTGGTGACCCGCGAAATTGTCAGGCAGAATCGACAGCACCAGGCTTTTCTTGCCTGTAGCCAGGCGATTGCGTTAGAGGCCAAAGCGGTCTATCCCGATATCCTGATCTGCAACATGGATCGTCAAAGTTCTGATCTGGACTATGTGCACCTTACCATTACCAATAATGCTGATTTCATTCAATTGAAAGGAGAAATAAGCACTGACTACCGCAAATTAGTAAGCCTGCTGCAGCAACATGCCATCAGGATCAACTATTTTGGCACCGACGATGCTACCCAGATTGCAACTTTATTCGAGTATGGTGTCGAGTTTCCCCTGGTCAATAATATTGTCGAGACCATACAAATTAGTACTGATCTAGGTATCTTGCCAGTCGAACCTATTTATCCTCTGCATTAGAGCCGACATTCCGTTTAACCTCAGCAATAGAAAACCCTTATCGAATTAAATGGAAACTACCACTATACCGTTGAATTGAGCTATCGACAAATTCCACTATAGCAACATAGGCGTAAATTCCATTGGGTGCGGGATTACTGTGCTGGTTACCATCCCAACCCTGAGTCTCATCATTAGGATTAAGATTATACTCTCTAAACACCAGCTCACCCCATCGATTGTAAATATCTAGTTGTCTAACCGATGACAGCGATTGACTGCCAAATACCGTTGCCCGGTCATTGATGAAGTCACCATTCGGTGTAAAGGCATTGGGAATAAATACTTCTCTGGCCACATTGTTAATACGCACATTTACATCGACATCACTTTGAGCAAAGCAGAGATCATTTGTTGCTAAAACAACATAAGAAGTGTTTGATTCCGGATATACTTCAACCGTCTGACAATCATCACAAATTAAACTATCGTCCTCAAACCATTGGTAGTTAAATTTGATCGAAACGGAATTGACGGTGGCAGATAATTGGGTCCCTTTGCCAAGATCAATGAGGGTATCGTTGGAAGCAAAAATAGTAAGGTCATTACACAGGTCTTCAGCACTATAGGAATCAATGCAGATGCCAAAATTGCCTAGTGAATCCACAGCGGGATCCTCAATATCTAAACTATCAATGGAAGTAGCAATCCTTGCCAGGTATGTCTGCCCCGGAACAAAATCGTCTGAGTAGATCCAATGAAAGTCTGCATCACCAAGTATGCAGCGGTCTAAAACCATTTCCTGACATTTACCTGTATAAAAGGTTACCGTAAAAAGTTGAATTTTGCTAGACCACGGCACTTCCAGCGTGGTTATACCAAAAAAGACATAATTGCCGAGGGCGGTAAATTCGAACCAAACATCCTTCATAGTCGAATTTTCCAACTCGGAGCAAGTCTGTCCTTGTGTGAGGGACGGAGTGGCATCAGAAATCGTGAATGCCCTAACTTCGGAACACCAGTTATCTGACGGTAGTGCGATGGCATTTACACATGCATCATTGCGCGGTTGGGCAAACAAAGAAGTGATTAAAAAGCTAAAAAAAAGCCCTAGACTAATTCGCATATATAAAGAAATGCATAATAGTCATGAGATTCAAGTGATTTAGCCAGGGTTTTGCCGTCTCTCTTTTCTGCCCTATTAAAATGTGCCAACAGGTTGGACCTTTAGTCTGTCAATCATTTAAGAAATTCAGCCGGCAATTCCGCAAGTATGACGAGACTCGATGAATTCATTTTCTTCAAGTCCAATAGGCTTTTACTAATGCAACAGAGCACCATTTATCAAAACCGCGTAGGTAAAATAGGCATAGGTTTGGTGCTGGACTCCTCCGTCCATGCTCCGGATCAGGTCCTCTACATCAATAGTTGCTTTGCCGTAGGAAGTCGAAGATTGAGTAAGCAGATAATAACCATTTGTTTCTTCGAGCAATATCATTTAGTCGACAGACACTCCTAACAGGCTACAGGACAGCAAGAGTAAGAACTTGAGTTTTTTCCATAATCTGATAATCCCGCCATACTTCCATGCATTCATAGCGTAGAATTATTACGTTTTCAAGAAATACAGAGAACATTTGGTCACACTCTATATAAGAGTGACGTAGAGTTAGCTTTCTTAAGCTAGAATATCCCGAACAACTTTGCCGTGCACGTCGGTTAGACGATATCGACGTCCCTGATGCTTGAAAGTGAGCTGCTCATGATCGACACCGAGAAGGTGCAGAAGCGTGGCTTGAAGGTCATGTACATGCACTCCTTTTTCGGCAATATTATAGCTAAAATCATCCGTTTTGCCATAACTAATCCCGGATTGTATTCCACCACCTGCCATCCAAACACTGAAGCAACGGGGATGATGATCCCGTCCATAGTTTTCCCGTGTGAGATTGCCTTGTGAGAAACTGGTACGGCCAAACTCTCCTCCCCAGATAACGAGTGTATCATTTAATAATCCCCGTTGTTTCAAATCCGTAATAAGTGCGGCCGATGCCTGGTCACTTGACCGGGCCATCGTTTGTATATCCTTGGGGAGATTTCCATGCTGATCCCATCCCAGGTGATATAATTGGATAAAGGGCACATCCCGTTCTGCCAATCTCCGGGCCAGGAGGCAGTTGGCAGCATAAGTACCCGGTCGACGAGCATCAGGACCATACAAATCAAATATGTGCTCCGGTTCGTCGGATAAGTCAGTTACTTCCGGTACACTTGTCTGCATTCGATACGCCATTTCATACTGATTGATTTTTGAATCAATTTCCGGATCTCCCCATACTGCTTTCTGCTCGTGCTCCAAAGCGGTTAAATAATCAAGCTCACGCCGTCGTGCATTCTTGTCAATACCGTCGGGACTGGCCAGGTAAAGCACTGGATCATATCCGGATCGAAACCGTACACCCTGGTGGTGGGAAGGTAAAAAGCCATTATTCCAAATCTGCATATTAAGATTCTGCGTGTCAGGCTTACCTTTCGAGAGCAATACGATAAAAGATGGTAAATTTTTATTGGGGCTGCCCAGGCCATAGCTCATCCAGGAGCCCATGCTTGGTCTTCCTGCTTGCTGGGAACCCGTCTGCATAAATAGAACGGCGGGCTCATGGTTGATGGCCTCGGTAAACATAGAATTCACTACGCAGATATCTTCGGCAATGCTGGCAATATTAGGAACCAGACTGCTGAAATAACCCCCGGTTTTTCCATGCTGGGTGAATGGAAATTTAGATCCTACCAGAGGGAAGCTGGATTGAGCTGCCAGCATGCCCGTGATGCGCTGATTTCCCCGCACACTATCGGGAATTTCCTGGCCCCAGAGTTTATTGAGCTCGGGTTTATAGTCGAATAATTCGATCTGACTTGGGGCACCACTTTGAAATAAGTATATCACTCGCTTGGCCTTTGGCGCATGATGTAAGGCTTTTAAGATGCCCTCATTGACTGGCATCTGCCCAACCGCTGATGTGCCTGAGCCCGCTGATCCGACTTGTCCACTGAGGAAGTTGGGCAATAAAAGTGATCCTAAACCTAACGCCCCTAAGCCCTTAGTGGTAGTTCTCAGAAATTCCCGCCGGGTTTTTAGATATTTCGCTTTTTGTATATCAACGTGAGACATCCTGTTGCTTAATTAATCAAAAGTGAGGTGACATTCCTTCAATTCTTATAATTTGACTCCGTGGTGTTAAATATAGTATTGGTTACTCTTGCCAGCGCTGCAACCTGATTTTTGGGAAGATGGGATGCCATCTGTCGCTTACCAATGTTGAGATAGGCATTCACCTCGTTTTCGTTTTCTTCAAAGTATTTTAGCTCCTCCCCATATTGTTGCAATAGCAATTGCATCTCACGTTCACCGGGTAAGCGACTGGTCAACAATCTGAATGTTTGCCTGAGTGCCTGATCCATGTCATCACCCAATTCTGAATAGGTTTTTTCAGCAATGATCCGGCAGCCTTCGATGACTTGCGGGTCATTGAGTAACACCAGAGCCTGGAGGGGAGTACTGCTCTGCTGCCGGCGCACCTGACATTCGGCACGACTGGCCGCATCAAAAATAAGCATAGCCGGAGGAGGCATGTTTCTTTTCCAGAAAGTATAGATGCTCCGGCGATATAAACCCTTCTCATAATCTACTTCATACTCCGGGAAAAAACTGTGGGTCATGACTTCCTTCCACAATCCCTGAGGTTGGTAAGGAAAAACGGATGGGCCACCAATCTGATCGTTTAATAATCCGCTACTGGCTAAAATATTATCGCGGATCATTTCAGCACTAAGTCGATGTCTGGGACCACGGGCGAGCAGTAGATTTTCCGGATCGAGTTGAGCAAGATCAGGTCTGATCCGGGAAGATTGCCGGTAGGTTGATGACGTGACCATTTTGCGGATAAGGCGTTTGACATCCCAGCCACTTTCCTGAAAATCAAGTGTCAACCAATCCAATAATTCCGGATGTGTCGGCAAGGACCCTTGATTGCCAAAATCCTCCACGGTAGCTACAATACCCCGGCCAAACATTAAGTACCAAATCTGATTGACCGCCACTCTTGCCGTCAGGGGGTGATCCTGGTGAGTGAGCCATTTACCGAGCCCATAGCGATTGCGTGGCAAATCGGCCGGCCAGGGCAGAATCGATGCCGGTACATCCCGGGACACCTTCTTACCATGTGCTGTGTATACTCCGCGGTCCAAAACGTAGGTGGGTCGTTCTTCAGACCAGTCACTCAAGACCATGATCTCCTGGACAGTATCAATGGTCTCGATTTCCCTTTGTTGAATTTTCCTTAATTCGCGGCGGTGGGCTTCCAATTGGGGATCAATAAAGAGATCGTAGAACTGATCCAGTGCATCACTTTCATCCTCCACCGCACTTAGAAAATGAGTCTCGGCCGATTGCGAATCGTAAAGGTAGTGTGCAACCAGATCTCCAGCTT
>JABDLW010000126.1 GCA_013001805.1 Saprospiraceae bacterium
ACCATGGTGTTTGAACTCCGGCCAATTATGACCATACGGAAGGTAATCCGGATGCATCGTACCATGACAATCTTTCATGTGATAATCTTTGGGCCAATGCACGTCATGATTGCCATCAAAGCCCGAACTACCATATGGATCTGTGATGTGAATCGTCTGCTCACACCAGTAGGTTTCATAATGATATTTAATCTTCCATTTTCGAATGATTTTACCTCTGCCACATTTGTCCAGATACTCTTCAGTATATGGTCCATGAATAGTGATCTGCGATCCATATCCATAGGTTGCCTTGGGATATCCATAGTAATCGTAGTCACTGTGTAACTCACCACAGTTGATGTAGACATGTTCTTTAGGACATTGATAAGGACTGCCTCCCATCGCGGAGATGGAGCTGGTAAGGCTTGTGCAAAATATTGCAAGTACACAACCGTACTGCAAGAAGGATCTTGTAGTTGTCAAACTCATAGGTACACACGTTTTAGGGATTGATATAATGGTCACGGGCTCCAAACCTTTGTAAAGAGCTATTTTAAAAATTAAATCTACATAATATATCTGGCAAAATAGATGCCTAATTTGCAAGACTTTTCATATTTATATTTTAACTAATGTCTTAAATATTAACGCTTTACGTGTTATACATATAACCCCCTTTTAGAATTTATTACTAAAATCCGCTTTACTGGCAATAAGTCAATAACCCCTGCGCTCTGCTGTTTTTATGAAGGATACCGGTGCCGCAAAAATTTCTTTATTAATTTTGATAGTTAAAAGATTACGCATGTCAATAAAAACAATTCTCTTTTTGATGGTGGGTTTGTGCTCCTATGCAAATGCACAAGATCGAATATCAAAAGACGGATATCAGTTTGACTTTATAAATAAGATATCTTGTAATCCGATAGAAGATCAGGCATCTACCGGTACCTGCTGGAGTTTCAGCACCGGGTCTTTTCTGGAATCGGAAAATGTGAGACTTGGAGGAACCTCCCTGAATCTGTCAGAAATGTATTTTGTAAGATGTAATTATATTGAAAAAGCCAAGCTCTACTTGCGATATCAAGGTACCTGCAATTTTGACGAAGGCAGCCTGAGTCATGACGTAATGAGATTACTGAATCTTTATGGAGCAATGCCTGAAGTCAACTATGATGGTCTGGTGGAAGGAATGACCAGGCATAATCATGGGAAGTTGAAGCGTGACCTGAAAAAATTTCTGGATGAGGCGATTTCTTCGCGAAGTATTCCCCACAACTGGATGGAGGAATTCAATAAAATACTGGATCTCCACCTAGGTCCGCTGGAAAAGACTTTTGTATATGAGGGCAAGACCTACGACCCTGTGTCATTTGCAGAGACTTATCTTGTCTTGGACCCGGCTGATTATATTACAATTACTTCTTTTTCCCATCATCCCCCTTACAGTCATTTTGTACTTGAGATTCCAGATAACTATGCCAGGGAGTTTTACTATAATGTTAGTCTTGACGATCTCACTGCAATATGCACTGATGCTCTGAAAGCAGGACATACAGTGGTTTGGGATTGTGACGTTAGTGAAAAGGGTTTTTCGGCAAGACAGGGACTGGCAATTGTACCGAGTGAACGATCTGCCGAAGCTTCAAAGCAATCGGTATTTGAAACGCCATCACCGGAAATTGTCGTGTCTGACCAACTGCGTCAGGAGGAATTTGACAACTACAGTCTGACGGACGATCACCTGATGCACATCGTGGGGATCGCCAGTGATCAAAACGGACAGATGTACTATTATGTGAAAAACTCATGGGGTAAAGCTGTTGGACTGGAAGGTTACCTTTTTGCTTCTCAGCCGTATTTTCAACTTAATACCATCGCTGTTATGGTGCACAAGGATGTTATTCCCAAGTCTATTGCGAACAAATTTACCAGCAGATTTGAATCGACTCAGCTTAACGAATAAAAATGGTCTTCTGACGGGCTCATGGAGTACTTCATCTATAATCTTCATGCTTCCAATCCTTATTCAAACTAACCAGGACAATAATCCGTTTGAAGCAGTATTAAATGATTATGTGAATTATGGATAATAAAAGAGAACTAGCCCAGGAAATTGTCAAAAGTCATGTCATCTATTCTTTGGGAGCCGGCCTCGTTCCAGTGCCACTCCTGGATATTGCCGCCGTTTCCGTGGTGCAACTGGATATGCTTAAACAACTGGCTAAAATTTACGGCGAGGATTTCAAGGAATCGGCCGGTAAAGGCTGGATTTCAGCAATCACCGGAAGTACAATGGCTCGGATGGGAGCATCACTGGTTAAAACGATTCCCGGAATAGGTTCGATTCTCGGCGGGGTTACTATGTCTGCTTTAAGTGGCGCATCAACGTATGCTATAGGGCAAGTATTCATATGGCATTTTAGTAGTGGCGGCAACTTTATGAACTTCAATTTTGACAAGGCAAAGGAGATTTATGAGCGTGAATTTGAAAAAGGCAAGAAAGTAGCAAAGGACATGGAGAAGCAAAAAGATAAGGGGGATGAGATGGAAGATGTTTACACCAAACTGGAAAAGTTAGCCTCGCTAAAAGCAAAAGGAGTGATATCCGAAGAGGAATTTTCAATGCAAAAGAAGAGGCTCTTAGATCAGATCTGATTTGGCCACTTTCATGTTTTGCCCACTGTACGGGAAGCTAGATTAATAGCAAACTTAATGAGTGGTCGAGCAGCTTGAGTCAGTTTTGGCCGACCTGAAAATAAGTCAATAGCACGAGGACCAAGGGCATAATAGCTTTTCACTAATAATCGTCCTATCCACGAGCGGGCCAGGACATCATCACGAAAGAGAATCATTTGTGCATATTCATGCGACTGGCGGCCAAAGTAAAAGGTCACCACAAAACACTCCTGTTTCACCTGACCCAGTCTTTGCTCGAGAACAAGGAGCTCCTGAGTTTGTAAGAGATTGATTGGCAGAAGTATTCGATCTTTTTTATGATAATCGGAAAACTGCGTTGCCGCAAATTCAGTAATGATGTCCACCGATGCGTTGGCATATAGGATGCCACTACTAAAGCTCTCTTCACAAAATTTGATAGCGGCGAATTGGTATTTTCTATCTGTGATCACCGTGGGTAAATCACAATTGATTTTTAGATGACCATCCGTCATATTAGTCAACCGCATTGCAATCTTGCTCGTATGATTTTCATGACCATCTGCCAGATCGATGCTCATGACTTCCAGTTTTAGCAGGTCTGAATCTGTGGCCTTAATGTCTACCGGATAGGCCTGATAGTAGTCTTGATGCGCCTGACCATCCAGGAAAGTGTCACAGATCGCTTTCTCCAATCGATGCCAATCCCATAAAATCACACTCGCGGCCTGTGCCAACTCTTTAGCAGCTGGGGTATAAGACGACGTGGTGATCATCATTGACTGATCACATTGGTAATATTGTTGAGCTCCGATCACCTGATTGATATCTGAAACACCAACTTTGTGCAATTGAAAATACCTCTTCACTTGCACCGCAGTCTTGGTTCCATCACGCTTTACAATCAAATCTGCTCCGAAATCCGAGCTATACCCGGTTTGTTTCTCTTCATAGCCATTTTCTTTGAAGAGAAAGGCGATAAAGTCCTCAAATTCAGAAGGAGCAGTATCTTGAAATCTTACAGGCAGAGCACTATAGAGATAATAATCAAGATTTACCTCCTTAAAATCAGTGGAAACTTTCTTGCTCATCGATTTGTAATCGTTGTTTTAAAAACTTCAGTTGGACCAAAATTCGTATATCTTATATCGGGAAATCGGCATATGACGAAGGAGACCAAAACCGCTCGGACGCTGCAGCGGTACCTGAGCAATAGTTTCTATTTTTTTCTCAACACTCGATCTTCATCACACGTGCACTGGTGTTGATTTCACAGCTTCAAAACATATCATCACCGACTTGATAATTAGCCATGTAGACTACATTTATCTTGCCAATTTGAAAATCAATGTGACTAATTGGCGTCGCTGACTATCTCAAAAGGAAGCCATTTTTCATGGGATCTTTCGGATCGATCAAAAATTGATGCCGGCCAGTGATATAAGCACTACCAGAGACAATTGGAATAATCGCTGAAAATCCAGCATAGGATAAACGATTTTTGACGTGACCGGAGAACCTCGAACCTATTATACTTTCGATGATCAGAGATTTTCCCCTGGGAAGGTCGTTTTTGTGGCTAAGTAAAGCCAACATGCCACAAAATCCACTGCCCGTAGGGCTTCGATCGATTTCTCCATCAGCAAATACACAAACATTGCGATAGTCACTAGCCATGTGAACTTTCCGGCTATAGAAGATGACCCCGTATAAAAAACTAAGGTCCGCTTCGTAGGGATGGGTTATCTTAGTGCCCTGTTGCTTAATTATTGATTTAATCAACTTACCTAATCTATTGATATTCGCGGCGTTGTGTTTCGATAGCTTAAGATCAATATGATCCGCATCTACATATGCATAGAAAGCTCCGCCAAATGCTATGTCAAAGGAAATTCGACCATATCCAGGAACATTCAACAATTGATCTGTCTCCAACACAAAAGAGGGAACACCTTGAAAAGAGTAGAGGAACTCAGGATCGGATTCAGCTGACATGATGCTTTCAACCTGGCCGCATGGAGCGTCGATTCTCAATGCCTGTCCCTTCGACGCGGAATCTTTCCAATCTAGTTCCTCCGCTAATTTTGCCAGTGCAATGATGGCATGTCCACACATCGTGCTATAGCCTTCGTTATGCATAAAAATTACCCCGAAATCAGAATCAGGACGATCGGGTGCAGTTAATAGGCAACCATACATGTCTGCATGACCACGTGGTTCATACATCAATGCTTGCCGGATCCAATCATGTTGGTCCCTCATTTCCCGGCGCTTTCCCAGAACTGAATCTGAAGTAAATTTTGGACCACCTTTAGTTAATACCCGAAGTGGTTCGCCGCAGGTGTGCAAATCAATTGTATGCAAATGAATATGACCAGGAAATTGGTGTTTCAGGTCAAAGCTACGGAGAATGCGTTCAAAGGTCTTGAGACTCATCAGCAAGAAAATCAGTAACCGCCTGAAAAAATGCTGGTTTCTGTTCTATGAATGGAAAATGGCCGGCATGGGGAATAATTATCAGATCGGCAGATGGCAGATACCGGGCATACAAAAGAGCTGGGTCTCCCGATAGCGGATCGTGTGCTCCGTAGATCAGCAATGAAGGTGACTTTATTGGCTCCAGTGCCAGGTGAATGTCATAATCTGAGACATCTTTGGATAAGTAACGGAGTTTACGGTTCCCCTCCAGGAAACTGGGTTGAAATGCTAACTCCAGGCTGTCGGCATAGTTTCGATCGTAAAATTGTGCAGTGAATAAAGCTTTGAACAAGCTTTCGTAGGCAGCAATTTCCCCATTTTTAAAAGCTTCTGTGGCCATGATCACTTCCTTGGCTAGGCTATCCTCGGCCGTTTCGCGGCTTTTTTGAATAGCTTGAATTTCTTGTTGCAATTCCGAACTTCCTGGAATAGCACTTACGAGCACCAATCTGGCCACTCTCTCAGGATACTCAAGGGCATAATGGAGGGTGAGCAGACCTCCCCAACTATGTCCGAGGATGCTCCAGCGATCAATATCAAGATGCTTACGAATATCCTCCATGTCGGAAATAAATCCGTGGAGACTGACCGAGTTACTATCCACATCAATGGAAGATCTACCCGATGCACGCTGGTCATAAAAGATCAATTGATATTTCCCCGCGAGTGCCAACATATGAGGCAAAAAGTAATCATGACTTAATCCCGGGCCTCCATGAACCAGTAATAGCGGATGTCCATTACCCACCACTTTGACATACAAGGAATCATCTCCGGCCAAAATAAATGTTTCTGAATGGGTCACTTGAGCCGTAGTCGTTTGCGTCGGATCACCCGGACCATCAACTGATTCGGTGCTTCCCTCCCCCTGCCCACACCCCAGGATGAGCGACAGAAAGAACAGTGTGACAAGAAGGTAGTGAGAAATATTTGAGCTAATATGCGACATATGCTACCTCCTTCACTGCCTTGATGATTTTCCCGGGATTTGGCATATAGGCCTCCACCAGAGTTGGAGCATAGGGCAAAGATGTGTCGGCGGCATTCACTCTCGTAACCGGTGCATCGAGATAATCAAATGCATGTTTTTGGATGGTATAGGCAATTTCCGCAGAAATACCAGCAAATGGCCATGATTCGTCGACGACAACTAAACGATTAGTCTTTTTCACCGAAGTCACTATGGTTTCAATATCCAATGGTTTAATGGTTCTGAGATCAATCACCTCCGCTGAGATTCCCTCCTTCGCCAGTTCCTTTGCTGCTTCCTTAACCTCATTCATCATTTTATTAAAGGATACGATCGTAACGTCGGTGCCTTCGGATCTCACTGCTGCTTTTCCGATAGGGGTCACATATTCTCCATCTGGTACCAATCCTTTCATCCCATATAGGACCTCTGATTCCATCATGCAGACAGGATCGTTATCCCGGATAGCCGCCTTAAGTAATCCCTTGGCATCTTCCGGCTCGGTGCATGAGATGACTTTTAAGCCGGGGCAATTGGCCATCCAGCTCTCAAATGTCTGAGAGTGCTGTTGCGCCAACTGGCCAGCTGCACCGGAAGGCCCACGAAAAACAATAGGACAGTTAAACTGACCTCCAGATTGAGACAAAGTCTTCGCTGCATTATTAACGATTTGGTCAAAAGCCAGAATGGCAAAATTCCACGTCATGAACTCAACTATTGGCCGTAGGCCATTCATTGCAGCGCCAACACCCAGACCGGTGAAACCCAGCTCTGTGATAGGAGTATCGATCACTCTGCGTTCGCCAAACTCTTCCAGCATACCTTTACTCACCTTGTAAGCTCCGTTATACTCAGCCACCTCTTCGCCCATCAGGAACACAGTGTCATCTCTTCTCATCTCTTCACTCATCGCTTCATTTAAGGCATCTCTAAGTGTTATTTCTCTGGCCATGTCAATTTCTTAGGTTATTTCGAAAGATCAAAAATAGTCTTATTTCAGAAAAAAGTTGATGCAGGCCGTATCATTATCCCTATGGAAAGTGCAAATGGTAAATAATCAGTTAAAAAAAGTCAAAAAAATAAATGCTTATAGACAATGATCACTGCAACTTAGAGGTTCTACAATTGTTTCCCCCGTGACAAGAAAAATTCAAACTTACAACAGAAAATATGCACCGGCTAGTTTTCGGAATACTTTTGGTTGCCGCAAGTTGTCAACAAGCTACTGAGAAACAAGATTCCGGTAAGGTTCGGCTGTTTGGCCAAATAGAGGGCGACTCCCCTTCCGGACAGACTATTCAGCTTTTTGATGCCTTGGACCGGGAGATGACGTCTGACATTGCGGAAGATGGGAGATTTTCTCTGGAGATGCCATTAAGCTCTCCTGGCTATTTTTTACTTCGAGTCGATTCGAAGCCAATCCAACTTTATCTCTCAGAAAATTATAACCTGACCCTCAGACTTGAGGCGGGATCCCCAGAGGTTCAGATTACCGGGCGAGGAAGTGAAAACAACCAATATATTCGAGCATTCGAACGGTTTGAAGCCGCAAATAAACCGGCATATGATCGACTTTTGGTCCGCCACGAGGAAGATTTTCTGTTGGAGGCCCGGCGATACCGATCAAAATGCGAAGCCTTTTTAAGCAACTATCAGGCGAAAAACGTAAACCTGGATCCGAAATTTATTTCAAAGGAAAGAGCAAGAATTCTTTACGCCTGGGCAAATAGATTAGTCCAGTATCCGGAGGCACATCTATTTTATACGGGAGAAGATGAATTTGCCGTGAGTGCCAATTATCACGACTACAAAAAGACCGTAAATCTTGATGCAATTGACTTACTGACTCTGCCTGAATATCAGAATTTCGTTACATCTTACATTGACTACGAAGCTGAAATTTTAAAGAAAAAGGGAGATAAAAGAGACCTTGATCAAATCCGGTTTGACCTGGTAACTCAGGATATTAATGAGACCGGGGTACGTGATTTTGCTATGTTCTCCATTTTACGGCGGGCCATGCAGCATGGTCTCAGTGGAGTTACCAAGGATCTCCTCTCGATATTCTATGACCAATGCCAGAACTCCCTCATGCTTGCAGAAATCCGTGGAGAGGAACATGGGTGGTTGAGAATTGCTCCCGGTAAAACTGCTCCTGCCATAAAAGGGGTTACCTTATCGGGCGAGCGTGTGAATTTATCGCAATTCGAAGGGAAATTCATTTACTTGAATTTTTGGGCATCCTGGTGTACGCCATGTACATCAGAATACGCAACCTTTGCCCACGTGGCAGAAGTCATTGATAGCAACAGCATTGTCCTGATGTCTATTTCGCTTGACACGGATAGAGACATCTGGCAGCGGCACAGCCGGGAAAGAACCAAACCGGTGATAGATTTATTTCTTACCAAAGATGTAGTCAATGAGGTAAGAGAAGAGTACCAGATCCGTAGTTTACCCCGATATATTCTGGTAGATCCATCAGGTAAAATTATTGATTCTAATGCCCCTGGACCTTCGGACGCGGCATTACTATCACTGCTGGCATCTTTTGAACTGGCAGCATTAGACTAGTGCAGCATTTCCTATAAAAATGATACTATGAACCGGCTCCTTTTTCACCAGCTCTGCATCATCAAAAACCTTACATAGCTACTGTTATGTGCGGTTTTGCTTCTTTGATTTGGCAAAAAATAATCTCGCCCATAATATCACATATATCGAAAATGCTGCACTAGTAGTCGGACTTCCTGATATGGCAGTGACAGACAAACCCATCAATTATCCATAATTTCATCCTGTCCTATTGCCATTTTTTCGTTGTGATGTCTATCACAAAGGCCGCCCCCCCAATGCTCCGGTTGATCTGACCTAAAACATCTTGAAATTTTTACGAAGAACTAATGGGTTTATCGACTAACTCACGAATTTCCATTCCTTCAAAAT
>JABDLW010000154.1 GCA_013001805.1 Saprospiraceae bacterium
ATATAATGCGGGTCGATTGGCTATCGCTTTTTCAGGCGCAAAGTTTTGATTACATCTCTCCTGCCGTTCAGAAGCCGTACCAAATAGATGCTTCCAGGCAAGAATCCAACATCAAATTTTGCCCCGGGATAAACATTGTACCTTCTTAACTCATTTCCAATAAGATTTGAGATTACCAGCTCCCGAACATCCTTGTAGTCACTTAATTCGAAGTAATCAATTGCCGGATTTGGAAATATTTTTATGCCTTCAACTTTGACATCTCGGGTTGGTGTAGTTTGATTAAAAAGATATTCGCCGGTGACCTGATTTGCAGTGTCGGCGACGTCAAAAATGGTCACTTTGATTTTGGCCGATCCATCCAATCCAAACGGCCGTATATGTACGTCTAGCATGGAAGAATCACCAGGCGCCAATGTGAGTAAAAAATCTACCGGTGTGGTATCAGTCTCAACTGAATAGCAAGCATTAATATCGCAAATTGCGTTTTGCCAGCCTTGAGAAATCTCCTCAATAGTTCGGTACCAACGAAATGTTTTCTCTTCGGAACTGGTATTGGTAATGAAGGAATGAGCAACGGTTTCGAACTCAGCAGGATCCACATCCATCATCACAACCTGCGGCTTAAGTGAGATGGTCACTTGAGCAGAAAGGGAGGATACGAGAAAAATTAAGATAGTCGAAAGTAAAATTTGCTTCATCCAGTAGTTTTAGAAATACCGAAGATCAGGAGCATGTTCTCTTATTGTAAGCCCTAAAATAACGGATTTATATCATACTTGCTTCAATCATATGAGATTTAACGTTTGTGTAACGCGGTGATCTCCGTAAAAGGTAGCCCAAAAGACATGCCAACTTTTTTTCACCGTAGGGGTCCCAACTGCACCTGGCAATGTGTATCTTACCTTGGTTAAAATGATCGACATGCATGTAGTGATCTTGGGGAATGGAATCAGCGGCATTACAACAGCACGCTACTTACGTAAACTGGGTGACTACAAAATCACTGTCATTTCTAAAGAAACGGATTTCTTTTTTTCAAGGACGGCTTTAATGTACCTCTACATGGGACATATGCGATTTAAGGACATAAAGCCTTATGAAGAGCACTTCTGGTCCAAGAATCGAATTGATCTGATACGAGGTCGGGTGGATACAATAGACTTTGAGTCACAAATAGTCCATTTAGATCAAAATTTTAAACCAAAAGACTCGAGTCTGAAACAGGCTCCTCAATCAATAGGCTACGATCGCCTGGTTTTGGCTTTAGGTTCTGCATCCAACAAATTTGGTTGGCCAGGACAAGATCTGAAGCGCGTTCAAGGGCTATACTCTTTTCAGGATGTTGAAAATATGGAAAGGTTAACTCCCAATATTCAGCACGCCGTTGTCGTCGGAGGGGGTTTAATTGGAATCGAAATGGCGGAGATGTTTCATTCTCGACATATTCCAGTAACTATGCTGGTTCGTGAAGATAGCTATTGGAATATGGTTTTACCGGGGGATGAATCCAGAATGGTAGGTCGTCAGATAGTCAAGCATGGTATTGACCTGAGGTTATCAACAGAACTTAAGGAGATTCGTGGAAATCAGGAAAACGAAGCAATAGCGGTAGTGACCAATGAGGAGGAGGTAATCAGCTGTGAAATAGTGGGCCTTACCGCCGGGGTCCATCCAAATGTTCGCTGGCTGAAAGAAACGCCTTTGGAGGTTGAAAAAGGTATTTTGGTCAATGAATATTTGCAAACGAATCTCAATGGAGTGTATGCTATAGGGGACTGCGCACAATTAAGAAATCCGAATACCGGTCGGCGGGCTATAGAAGCTGTTTGGTATACCGGCCGCATGATGGGCGAGGTGGCAGCACATAATATACACGGTAATAAGGTGGCCTATGACCCGGGTATTTGGTTTAATTCCGCCAAATTCTTTGATATCGAATATCAGGTGTATGGTCAGGTTCCAGCCAGACCAGATGAGATGCTCCCAAGTATTTATTGGGAAGCAGAAGATGGAGAAAAAAGTATACGTATTGTTTATCATAGAGAGGACAAGCATGTTGTGGGATTCAATCTGATGGGTATCCGGTTTAGGCATGAGGTTTGCGAAAAATGGATTGCCAATCGCGCCTCTCTGGAATCGGTAATTAAAGATCTGGCTTTGGCAAGCTTCGATCCGGAATTTTTTCCGGCTTATCACCGGGAGATATTAGATCGGTATAATAAAGTTTTCGGAGTTTCGCTCAAGAGCCGTAGTGCACGGTCATACAACTCAGTCTTTGGCTTCTTAAAATAATTTAGTATGAATCAACAGGTTTATCCCAGTATGTCCATTGCTGATCCTCATCCGCCGTTCACTGATAAATTGCAACAAGGAGCAGCTGCGGTAGCATTAGTCGGATTTTTGATGTTAATTCTGTCGCTAACTAATAAAGTTGAAGCAGGTACATTGACATGGATAAGCCTGGTTTTCATTACAATGGGCACCATCGTGTATGGGTGGCGTCACTACATGCCTCATCCGGAAGGTATCAAGAATAACGGAGTGTGGTTTAGTACACTGACGAATCGGGGCTTGTGGGGTTGGTTGGCGGGGATCGTGATCACTTTTTTTTATGTGTGCCTTTACTGGTATCCTCACCTTTTGGGTCTTTCCAGTGATGGAACTGACAATTGGGGACTGGTAGCTTTTTTCGACCCGATCAGTATGGCAATAAAAGGAAAGCCCAGTAGCCAATGGTTTGTGTATGGAGTTTTATATACGCTTGCGATTTTGATTTTTGGTGTTAAGTTCATACTGAAATACCGGCACAACCGCTATCAGGTATTACGCACTATTTCTGTTATGTTTTTTCAGTTGTGTTTTGCGTTTATGATTCCTGAAATTTTAGATGGACTGAATAAACCGAGCATGGATCTTAAAAACATGTGGCCTTTAAACTATTATTTCTTCTTTGACTGGAATTTGGATAAACTAGTTGAAGGTGGAAACCTGGGTATGTTTATGTTGATTTGGGGCATAGCCATGATATTGATCATTTCTCCTGTCCTGACTTACTTCTATGGTAAAAGATGGTATTGCAGTTGGGTTTGTGGTTGTGGCGGACTGGCTGAGACCGCGGGAGATCCCTTTAGGCATCTTTCCGACAAATCACTGAAGGCATGGAAGATCGAAAGATGGCTTATTCACAGTGTGCTTGTTTTTGCTGTGATCATGACATTTTTAGTGCTCTACACATACATCACTGGCCAGAGTCAAATTCTGTTCTTAAATAGCTACAATGTGAGGGAATGGTATGGATTTTTAATTGGCGCCGCCTTTTCCGGGGTAGTGGGTGTGGGTTTCTATCCCCTAATGGGAAGCCGGGTGTGGTGCCGTTTCGGATGCCCCATGGCTGCCATCTTAGGGCTGCAGCAACGATTTTTTAGCCGATTCCGCATCACCACAAACGGGGGTCAATGCATCTCTTGTGGTAATTGTTCTACTTACTGTGAAATGGGTATTGATGTTCGAGCTTATGCACAACGTGGTCAAAACATCGTGCGAGCATCTTGTGTAGGTTGTGGTATTTGTGCGGCCGTATGCCCTCGTGGTGTATTGCGATTAGAAAATGGTTCTGTTGATATTAAGCAACGTACCTCCGAGGTAAGAAATATCCATGTACCCTTAAATGAAGTTGGGATTCTATAAGCAGTGAGAGAAATTAACCTCCCAAAGCTGCTGCTCCGCCCACGATTTCTGAGATTTCAGAGGTAATGGCCTCCTGACGAGCCTTATTATAAC
>JABDLW010000187.1 GCA_013001805.1 Saprospiraceae bacterium
TTTATAAGCACCGAACACCACGATGCGGAGGATCTGGATTTGCGCATGTCGAAACATGATGGAGGGATACTGGCGAAACTGCTGCGTGATTGTCCCTGCGAAGGTTCAGAAGAAAAGCCCCTAAGCCTGCTGATCAATGTGACGTATAAAATCACCAGACAGACAAGATTCGAAAATAACGGTAGTACTGAATATGAGATAGATGGCATCTGTCAATTCTGTTTTCCCTGTCGTCTAATTCATATTTAATCAACTGATCTAAATTCAAATAAAATCCATTTAAAATGAAAACTAAAATTTTACTTATTATACTTTATTTCTGTACGCTTGCCGGATATATTTTAGCCCAAAATCCCCTGGTGAATTATCAGGCAGTTTTACGCGATGCAACCGGAGCTCATTTACCGGATCAACAGGTAACCCTTAATTTTTCCTTTTTAGAAGGTGAGGCAGGATCTCCCATTTATTCGGAAACGCACACGAAAACAACCAATGAGCTGGGTTTGCTAAATCTACAAATCGGGTCCGGTGAAAATCCCTCGGGTGATCTTGCGGATGCACTTGCACGGACCAATGCTCACATAAAAGTAAGCATCGATATTGGAACCGAAAACACCGAGTTTGATCCGGTACGTCTGGGTGAATCGGGAATCGCCAGCCTGGCCCGCCAACTGGATCCAAAATCCAATATTAAAATGAGCGGCCTGGAAGTATTGCCACCAGATGTCGAGACGTTTGCCAAAGTCGCTGCCGATGTAAATGCCACTACTGGCGTGTCATCACTAAAAGTATTTTCTAACAATGAAAATGGTTACTGCACACATCTGGATTGCAGTCAAAATTCAGCCAGCACATCTGTCTTTGGAGACTTAGGTCATGTAGCTACTATCGCAGGCACCGAAAGTGGAATGAATTTTATGATGATGGCTCCAACCGGCACTACGCAAATGCTACCCGGTGTGTTCCAGAACTTCTCAACCGGTAGTCAGGGGTCTGCCCTCAATAGTCAGATCCGGACCACCAGTGAGGGTTCCGGTGTGGTACAGACTTTTGGTCCTGCCGGTGGCATCAACGCTTCTCTGTCGCATGTAGCCGGAGCTATGGGTGGTGGTCTTTTTCTTTATGGCTCCGACAAAGAGACACCCAAAGGCTGGTTTTATGTCGATGCACAAGATCAATCCAATCTAATTGTTGACAATATGGGCATCGCTGCACCTGCACCCGGTCGAGCTGATGAAGAGATTGTTTATTCAGCGGTGACGGGTGGAGAATCCGCTTCTTACGACCGGGGAACCGCCGAACTTATCAATGGCGAAGCTCACATTACCTTCCCTTCACATTTTCGCACGGTCACCGATCTGAGTTCAATGACGGTCACCGTAACGCCACTTTCCGCAGAGTCCATGGGCATTGCGGTGATCCAAAAAACGGCCACTGGTTTTAAAGTTAAGGAGTTGCATAAAGGTAAGGGCAATTACGCCTTTGACTATCAGGTCATGTGCAAGAGAAAAGGTCAGGAAAAATATGAAGTAATTCGGAAAAAAGTCCAGGAGCCTACTATGGAAAAAGTCGGATTAAGGCCACTACCAGACCATGTTATTGAAAAAATGAAAACTAATGACCACAAATAAATAGCCATTAAATAAAAGACCATTCAAATGAAAAATAAAAGAATAATCATCCTAATGTATTTCTGTACCCTGGCAGGATATATTTTGGCACAAACACCGGGATTTAATTATCAGGCTGTTCTACGTAATGATGCCGGAGAACCTATGACCAATGCTGAGCTGACTCTGCATTTCTCCCTAATTGATGTGCTCTCCAACACAGTGATCTATAAAGAAAATCAATCATTAACCACCGACGAGCTGGGCATCATTACCTGCATGGTCGGAGCCGGCACGGCTGAATCCGGTACTTTCTCTGAAATTACCGGAGTGCAAGACCTCAGCGTGAAAATAGAAGCCGAATTGCCAGGAGAGACAGGCATCACTAATATTGGGGAAAGCCCGATTGGAATCGTTCCCTATGCCCTTTACGGAAGAGACGAAGATGCCGATCCGAATAATGAGATGCAGGAATTGATTTTGGTGGGAGATAGCTTGAAATTAAGCGGAACTTCTGGAGTCGGATTACAAAATATTAAAACACCTTGGCAATATGACTCAGACAGTAACTCCTATTTCCTCAGTTTTTCGGATGAAGCCCAAAGAGATGGTGAAAAAGAAGGAATTGAGTTTAAGTACATCAATGGCACTGTAGTTACTACCCATCAAGTCAATGACGTAAGTGATGCGTTATTCATATTACGAGATAAAGACAAATTCGAGGATTTGCCTCTTGATTTGAGAAAGGCCTATAATAGGATGACTTTTTTCATCCACGAAGAATTTGGTGAAGACATTTCTGCGGTGGAGTTAAATATTGATGCAAATTTCAGTGTGCGAGAAAACAAAGTCAGAGATTTCAAATTGTATGTCACTTTAGGAGATGAAAACAATACCCGCATCTGGATCAACACAAGCAATTTTCGGTTGCTCGAGCTCAACTATGAAACCACCAAGAAGGAGATCACGTTGGAGGGAAGAATATCCGAGGATTGTGGAGTATTCGAGCCCTTCGGAGGATCGGTGGGAGCTTTTGGCGTCACTGAACAATTCTTCTATGCGGATGGAAGGAGGGTTGTATTTGATCCTGAGGCATTCGCAAACTTCGATTTTACCCAGGATTTGCAGGAAACCCTTCCTGCTTTTAGAGTCAACAAAGATGAGGATCAAGGGAGCACCAGCTGGAGCATGTTCTCTAAAACTGAAAATAACGATTGCTATCATGTAAATGCCACGCTTGATGGTGTCTACACTCTTCTTTATGGCAATAGTCCGGATGTTATCGCCCAATTATTTGCCGATGATGATGCCGGTCTCAATCTCAGTGGCAACGGTTGTGGAGCACAGGCAAATTGCAAAAACTTTCTTTTAGTAAATGACAATGGAAAGCAAAGATCTGCACCATTTATTTCCAGCCAACTTACCAGCAATAGCGACCTATCTGGCGCCCTACAATTAAATGGTGATGAAAGTACCAACCTTCAAATGACCAGTCTCGCCGGACATCCGAATAATGGATATTTCCTGGTACTTGATAATCAGAGCCAGAATAAGGCCGGCATCTATATTAATGAGGCCAATGAAGGTGTGGTCTATGCCTCAAACATCAGTGCTGTGGTACAGGAAGACGGCTCAAATAGCACGGTCTATGGCGCCCTAGTCGGTGATGAGTCTGCAGCATATACCAGGGGTACCGCTGAATTGATTGATGGAGAAGCCACCGTAATTTGTCCGGACCATTTTCAGAACATTGCTGATCCCAATTCTATGACAGTAACGATCACTCCATTATCGGGTGCTTCGCAGGGGGTAGCAGTCGTCGAAAAATTTCCGGGCGGCTTTATGGTAAAAGAGCTCGCCAATGGTACCGGAAATTATCAATTCGATTATATGGTATCATGCAAGCGTAAAAACCAGAAATCATTTACTGTCCATAAATCGATGCCTAAAGCAGGAACCATAAATACGAGATTTACAGAAGAGGATTTAAGGCATCAAACTGCCATGGAATTGAAAGAATCTGCTATCTCAACGAAACATTAATTTTCATAAAAAGAAATAAAAACCATTCAAAATGAAAACTAAAAGAATAATGATCCTAATTTACTTCTGCGCCCTAGCAGGATTTCTTATTGCCCAAACTCCTGGCTTCAACTATCAAGCCGTTTTGCGCAATGCGGCCGGAGAAATCATGACCAATGCCGATGTCACGCTACATTTCTCCCTTATAGACGGTCCCACAAGCACGGTCATTTATAAAGAAAATCAGATTTTAAGTACTGATGAATTGGGTATTCTTACCTGCATGATCGGATCGGGCACCGTTGAATCCGGTACTTTCTCTGATATTACCGGGGTACAAGATCTCAATATCAAAATCGAAGCCGAGCTACCCGGAGAGACGGGTATGACCGAAATTGGTACCAGCAAACTAGGCGTTATTCCCTATGCGCTTTATGGAAAAGATGAAGACAGCGATCCAGGCAATGAAATGCAGGAGTTGAGTTTGGAGGGCGATAGTCTACACATTAGTGGTAGCCAGGGTGTTAGCTTGATGCCGATTAAAAGTCCCTGGACAAAGGTTGAGGATGGATACGAGTTAGATTTGACTGGACCAGCCAGGAATGATGAACAGGATGAAGTGTCTATATTCAGACTAACACGGGCGGAAGGACTGACCTTGCAGGGTGAAAATGCTACAAGATGCATAAGTCCAAACGGAGATCGAATATTTCGTCTTGCCAACCCAGCTGCTGGCATAGAAAGTAGATTAACACTCTTTGAACCTTCTAAAACAACGATAGTAAGCTCTAAAATAACCAATGGTCAAAATGCTCATTCGAGAAACCAGGAACTATCTGATATAGAATTCAAGGAAACTCAGATGGTAAATGATCAGAAGATTCGATCAGATGGTCTTGATCTTGATGAGGCATGCAATGTTTTTACCGATCTATTTTTTAAAAGTGAGTTTGTTCTTGGAATGTTGGGCTTTGGCGAGGGTTCGAACAACAATAGCCGAGCCGCTACTTACGGCGGCACATTTTCAACAGCCAATGACAATGGATTGACAACCTTGTCTGGTGCCCTACCAGGTCTCGACCCAATGAACGGACATCTGATCATTTTCAATGGTCAAAACCTGGGGGTGTCCAGCACCATCAACTCAGAATTAGCTGGCACATCTTCCACTTATGGAGCTAACGGTCAAATCAATACCACCGCCGGGACCTTCGCCGGCGACGCCGATGGAGGTGCCTTAATCACCTATGATCAGACCGGCAACACCGGCGCCTATGTCTGGACTAAAAATGATGGGACTTCGCAAGTCGGAGCCGATCAATTTGTGATGACCACCTCCCCTCCGGGAAGAGCGGATCAATTAGCGGCTTTCTCAGCTCCCGTAGGTGGTGAAGCAGCGGCTTATGACCGGGGCACAGCCACGCTGGTTAATGGTGAAGCTACGGTGATTTGTCCCGAACATTTTGGTTGGGTGGCCGACGAAAACTCAATGACGGTGACCATCACGCCCCTATCCGCAGATTCGCAAGGCATTGCGGTCATAGAAAAGTCAAATGGTGGCTTTAAAGTAAAAGAGTTGAATGGCGGTACCGGTAATTATTCATTTGACTATTTGGTCATGTGCAAACGAAAGGGCTTGGAGGAATATGAAGTGGTCCGAAAGAAACCACAGATCATGTCTGACAATAGCACTGAGATCTTGAAAAATCTGCCCTCAGGCCCTCTAAGTAGCATACGAGATCTCGTTCCAAAGAAAAGCAGTAATTAAAACAATAGATGTTTGAATGGAAGGTGGGGCCTGGCATTTGTCGGGCCTCACTTTTTCGCATGAAGTATAAACCGATATTATGTTGCAGAGCAAGATCCTGACTTTTCCTAGTTTTGCTACCATGAAGTACTCTGATGCAGATATCATTTCGATGATCATTAGTAGTGATTCAAGTCGCAAACAGGCCATCGAATATGTATATTCCTGGGAAAATCTGAAAGTCAAGATCCATAATTTTGTATTGCGCAGAGGAGGATCACACACCGATGGTCTGGATGTCTTTCACGAAGGCATCATCGCTCTGGATCGGAACATTCGCCGGGGAGTATTTAAAGCCGAATCCAGTATCGAAGGCTATCTGTACAGCATCTGCCGCTTTATCTGGAATAACGAGTGGCGTAAAAAGAAAAAAATCACGACCCATAACTCAGTTGAAACAGATCAGAATCATGATGAAGTAACGCCTGAAATTCGATTGTTTGCGAAAGAAGAAAAGATGATGTTGCGCGGCATTCTGGACCTTTTGGACGATTCTTGTCGCAAAATCCTGACCCTATGGAAACAGTCTTATTCTATGGACGAAATTGCCCGGGACTTAAACTTAAGCAGCGCACAGCTGGCCAAAAAATATAAATATCGCTGTTTAAAAAAATTAATGGTGGTTTTAGAAAAAAAACCGGAATTACTTAATGCATTGAAGGATGAGTGAGCAATTGGAAAGAATCGAAAAATATTTATCGGGTCAAATGGAAAGTGCGGAGAAGCTCGATTTTGAAAATGAATTACAACGTGATCCCAAGCTTAAGAGCGCGTTCGACCAATTTAAAGTTATTCACGATGCCCTGGAGGTTGAGGTAGAAGACAACCTGAGAAATCAACTAATCGAACTGGCCAGCCGAAATAAACCCCTGAATCAACGTAGGAATTGGCGTCTCCCTTATGCATTGGCACTGGCAGCCAGCGTTCTTATTTTGTTAGTGGCTGGCACCTGGTGGTACCTGGGGAAAAGTCTTAATGATCCGGCTCTCTATGCTGCAAACGAATACGTCGAATATACCAGGACCAATCTACGAGCCGAAGAGCCAAATAGATCATATTCAGATGTATTTGACTTCTTAAACCGTCAAGACTCTGCAGCGGCTATTGCCCGATTGCAACAAAGGATAAATGCGAGTCCCGATGATACTGAAGCGAGATTCCTGCTGGCTGATTTGCTTTATCGATCGGGCAAATGGCAGGAAGCGGGTGCTCTCTTCCTCCAGATTACTCAGGGAAAATCAGTGCTTTGGGGGGAAAAAGCAGCCTGGAATTATTTGGTCCTCGCCCAGCAAAATATATGGAACCAGGATGCTGAAGATATCCTAAAATCTATTTTAAGCAACACCAATCACTCCTATCACCCAAAAGCTCTGAAACTGGAAAAAATACGTCAATAAATAGATGGGAGCTCCAAAGTTTTTCGTCAGAGTATTAGTATGGCATTATTTAATGACGATGTGCTTTTCTATTATAGTCACTCATACATTGGCCCAGGACAATTTATCCGTTTTTGACTCACTAGAATCTGAATGGCAAAAAATACCTGACGATGATACCACCGGTAAGGCTGAGGTGCTGATTGAAGCGATGCACCGGGAAAATCAGAATTCAATGAACCACTATGATTCGACTCTGGCGCGCATCATTTTAGCTGATTATTTGCGTGATTACAATGAGTTGACCCCGGCAGAGGCATTACCCAGATTAAGAAAAATCGAACATACTTTTCTGTCGCTGCACAATATTGATCCTTTAGTCCAGGCTAAATTTCATAATCAATTGGTGATCGAATTCCGGTCCATTTCCCAAAATGATTCGCTGGAGCGACACCTTGATTTAATGGCGCAATATCTCGCCCAGGTCAAGAAACCCTCCACACTAAAGATCACCCTGGAATACGAAAGAGCGCGCCACGCTTATTTGCAAAATGATTTTCAGGGATCATTGACTTATTTGCAATATGCCCTGCAATATCTCGACAAATATTTCCCCAATGAGGTACTGCAAAGACTCAGTCTTTTAAATGGAATCGGCATCGGATATCGGCGAACGAACCAATCAGACAAAGCCATAGAGCACCACCATAAAACACTGGTGTACCTGGAGAGCCACCCTGAGCATGCGGACTACGAGGGCAATATCCTGAATAATTTAGGACTTTGTCACGCGGACCTTAGCCAAAATTCCGAAGCCATTTATTTTATGCAGAAGGCCATCGCCGCCTATAAAAACCTGGGATCAAGGTATATCGATCAAATTGCCACCGGATATGTAAATATCGCCAGTGTGTATTCAGGACTAGGGCAAGTAGATAGTGCAGTCGGTTATATTGACCGGTCGCTTAAATTAATGCAGGAGACCTATGGGTCATCCTATCCGGATCAACTTTTCCCTCTCGCCAGTGTAACCAATTTCTATTATGCTGCGGAGCAATTTGATCTTGCCGACAGTGCTTATAGCTATGCCGTCAGTTTCCTGAAAAGTTTAGGTTGGTCGGCGACCGACCCGGATGGAGATTACTATATTTTCGATGCTTTCGATTTATTGACCTATGGTATAAAAATAAAAACTGCGCTGTACGAGCGCAACCAAGACATACGCTACCTGCAGGAGGCAATTCATACCGCCGACGCCTTTATGGCTACAGTGGATTATGCAATCGACGGACTAAAAAACGCCGTTTCCAAAGAGGTATTCCAGGGAAGTCGGGGTCCAACATTTTCGGTTGCCATTGACAATTTATATACTCTATTCAAATTAACCAATGCAGACTCCCTGGTAGATAAAGCGTATGCATATTCAGAGAAACTAAAATCTCTCGAACTGCTTTATGCTTCGATAAAAGATCGAATAGATGAAAATGAAATATACCGGCAATTAAATCAAGAATATCAGGTCTTGATGGATTCCATCCTGCCCCTCGAAAAAAGTCTGGTATTGGCCCAGGATTCCAATCAACTCCATCGGGAAACATTCAAAAATCGATTGGTGCAGGCGCAACATAATCTAAGCAATTGGCGCACCACTGTGGAAAAAGAGTTCCCTCAATATCAACAGCTGATTTTTCATCCCGAACAAATCAAGATTGATCAGTTGCAGCAGCACCATCTGGAACCAGATCAAAGTATACTCAGCTTCCATATTACTGATAGTACCATTTATGGAATCTGTATAAATCAGCAGGCTACTTCATTCCATAAGATCGCAGTTGAATTTAATTTATCCCGGAAGATCGCCGAATTGCGAAACAACGTTTATGCCTACTTCGTCACGGGAGATAATTCGGAAGAGCAGTTCCTCAAAATGTGCTCAGACTACATTGATGCCGCCCGGGAGCTCTATAACGCACTCATTCAGCCCTTTGAAGAACATCTCGAAAGAAGAGTGATTATTATTCCGGACAAGGCACTGGCTTATCTTCCATTTGACTTATTATTATCCAGTGAACCCAAGGAAAAACACACATTCAAAAATCATCCCTATCTGATGCGAAAGTATGCCATCAGCTACTGCTATTCCGTAGCATTATGGTTGGAAATAATGAGAAAGGAAAGATCTGATAACCGGGAATTACTGGCTTTTGCACCTGCCTTTAAAGAGTTAGAATTACCCAAGGAATCTCTTTATGCGGTCAGGACCGGGCTTGCTCCATTAGATTACAATACGAATGAGGTCAATGGCATTCATCAACATTTCAAAGGAACCATCATCTCAGGAGGTGCCGCAACCAAGGAAAAATTCCTACAACACGTACAAGACTTTGGCCTCATCCATCTGGCCACCCACAGCAAGGCTAATGACGCTGCCGGAGATTTCTCTTATTTAGCATTTAGCAATCTCGAAGGCGGTGAGAATAAACTATACGCCAACGAAATCTACTCCTTAAATCTCCATGCCGATTTAGTCACGCTTAGTGCATGTGAGTCGGGTATTGGTGAATTGCGCTATGGCGAGGGAATCATCAGCCTCGCACGGGCATTTGTATTCGCCGGCGCAAAAAGTATACTTAGCACCTTGTGGGCAGTCAATGACAAAAGCACCGGCACCTTAATGACCGGATTTTACAAGAATTTGGCCGCTGATATGCCAAAAGATATAGCCCTGCAAAAAGCCAAACTTGACTATTTAAATGACCATGATCACAGTGCTGCCCACCCCTTCTATTGGAGTGGTTTTATTTCGATTGGAGACCAAAGCCCGGTATCAGAATCCTCGTCGATTTATTCCTGGGTCGTGCTCCTGTTGCTCGGCATTATTGCGGTGATCTGGATCATGCAACGCAGGATATAACTAAAGGGCACCTCTAATTAATAAGCCACTAAGGCTCCAAGGCTCTAAGTTTTTTCTGGGAATTTCTGTGCAGGCACAATCCATCCTTAGAATCCAAAATAAAGAGCCGGATTCTTGGCAAAAATTTCCATTTCATTCTAAAATGTCTTAGCGACCTCTGTGCCTTAGTGGGATTCAAAAAAATAAAGGCATAGATTGAAAACCAAAAAGATGATGGGCACTAAGACTCCAAGGCTACAAGTCTTACCTGGGAATTTCCCTGCAGGCACAATCCATCCTTAGAATCCATGATAAAAGCCAGATTATTGCCACAAATTTCCATTTCATTATTAAATGTCCTAGCGACCTCTGTGCCTTAGTGGGTATTCAAAAAAAATAAA
Organism: Saprospiraceae bacterium; assembly: GCA_013001805.1. GTDB lineage: Bacteria > Bacteroidota > Bacteroidia > Chitinophagales > Saprospiraceae > JABDMH01. The sequence continues at coordinate 10,110 of JABDLW010000187.1, forward strand.
GGCAAAGATTGAAAACCAAAAAGATTATAGGCCACTAAGCCTCCAAGGCCCGAAGTCCCTTCTGGGAATTTCCCTGCAGGTACAATC
>JABDLW010000198.1 GCA_013001805.1 Saprospiraceae bacterium
CACCTCGAAGCGAGAAGAACCGCGTTCAGCGGATGGGGAGCCCCGAGCAGTCTGGCAGTTTTGTCAAACTGGCGCCTGTCCCGATCGGAGCATCGGGGCTGCCAAAAGTTTGCCCCGTCCATCTGGCGGACCAAGCAGGACAGGCTGGAGGTGAAGGAAGAAGATGACATGTATTCTCCTCTACTAAGCAGACGAACTATTAAATAATATAACTAATATAACTTATCCGCCTTCAATTTCTTTCAGTATCAGTTGCTCCAAATTCTTCATTTGAGCAACACCTATAATTTTTTCTTGAAATTCCGACTTCAAGCATCCGGGTCTAGTGCATTCGCCATCTTGAAAATGCGTGGAAAGAGTAGTGATCAAAAAAAGTGCTTCACTAATCTGTCTTTTAATTCTCGCAACTGGAATAGGATGGTCTTTAATTAAAAAAATCGATTACTTTCTTACTGATTTCACTCCTACCGATTCATTACTGCTGATGGCTTTAGCACATTCTTTTGACCAAAGTTTTGCGGCAGCATCACCTCCCGCCCTGAGTTCATCTGCCTTATTGAAATGACTCAGTGCTTTTTTGGGATTACCTGCTTCCAGTGCTGTTGCACCTCGTTCAAATTGTTGCAGAAATGACTCGGCCACCTGGTCGGCAAAAAATGGTTCATAGGTAATTATTTCCTTAGAAATGCCCTTAACCGTAATGCGAGGTACTCTTCTGAACCAAAAGTCTGGATCGTCTTTCAGCAGATCATAGGTATTTTGGTCGATTAGAATATGACAACCGCACTGTGCCGAAGCAGGTTCCAGGCGAGCTGAGCGATTGACGGTGTGACCGAGAACAGTAAATCCGATTTGCTCCGTTGATCCAAAGTTACCTACCAGCACGGGCCCCGATCCGATACCTATTTTCAATTCACGAAAACCTTCCGGGTCTTCAATTTTTTCTACTTCGCGCGTTATTTTAAGACAGCAACTCACGGCAGATTTGGCTACCCTGCGACGATATTCTGATGTCATTTCCTGAAGCGATAATTGCAGGGTATTGTCTTTTTCGAGTTCCTCCTTTTGTAAAGCAAGCAGCCGATCTCCTTTCTTTTTGGCCTCTTTCAGGACAGATAATAATTCCGCTTTGTCCTGGCCCCTGACATTTATACTTGATGTAGTTTCAAATTTTTGAATTTCACGTTTGATGCTTTTAATATCCTGTCGAATTAAATCCAATTCATCCATATGCAGCTTGCCCCTTACTGCACTTAATAGATCCCAATGTGAAGAAAAATGGCCTCCAACCCAACCCATGACCGCATCTCCCATAAACTTGTCCACCACGCCTTCATGGGTGATGACAATTTCCCTTCGGGCAACGTCCATTACTTTGCGCAATTTCAACGCCAACCCTTCGACATCATTTATGTCCTTCTCGGTAGCCTGGGTAAATCCACGGATGTCGATAAAAAAAACAGTCATCCAGTGATTGTAAAATCGTTCAATGACTGCAGGATCGCTATAAAATTTGTTGACGATAGCCGGTGAAAAGCATTGCGATAGGATGGACCGTTCCTGGTGTCTACTTTTGTCTCTGGCCAGGCCGTTGCTGATCATGACGCTGATGGCAATAGTGAGCAATACAACAAGTAGAAGTATACCGGAAAGACGATCCGCACGCTGGTAAGCATCTGACAAAGAAATAGGTACCTGGTCGCCCGCATTGATGGGAGAATCGATCAAAATAATCTCCGTCGCGGGATTATAGGCTTTGGCCACATCATAGTCCTTTCTGATGGCGTCGAGATCAATCTGATCTCGCACAGCCGCAATCCGGTTAAGAAGTTGTTCTCTATGTGCCCCAACTTCTGTGCTGGTAATGACTGAGCTTGCCAGAATAAAGCCCACTAATAATATCGGAATGCCAAACATAAGCGCCTTATTGAAAGCGGGAGTTTCCTCCAGGTCACTATTTGTTTTGAGAAATGTCAGACCTTGCCTGGCCCGGATAGCGGTAACCAATCTGGCGATCCGGGCCACCTTTACCAGCCGGGTGATCCGGGCAATACGTGCCACCCGTGCAGCACGGGCCACCCTAGTCGCTTGCAGCTGAGGACCAACCGAGCCTATAAGTTCCAGGGAAGAACTTATGATGGGAAGCGTGCTCATGACATCAATCAAAAACCAGGGACTTCTCAGATAGTCCCGACCTAGAATGGTACACTTGGCTAGGAGATCCACAAGAAAAATGAGATCTATGATAAAGTTGAGCCATAAAAAAGGCATCATCCAGGCCTGGGGAATGACTCGAAAAAGCTCCAGGATATATAATATGACGGCAACGGCAGCCAGTACCAGAATGGGCTTGTTTGACCACTCAAGCACGCGTTCAGCTTTGGATTTTTGGAATTCTTGGTCGCGCATAAATCAGTCAGATTCTGCCCTTGTTAGGGGGAAAAGTTCACTCCGGAATCCTATGATCTATACAATTTGATCATACAGTATAGAACGGCAGGTTCGGATCTCAAGCTCAATTACCAATATAAGATATTAATTGTACCCACGTACCAAGACACGCGGGAATTTCACGATTTTACCAGAGAAGAAGAATGCATGCGTGTGTTTCACCCTCTTTTCAAAAGAATACAAGTAAATCACTGATCTCAAAAAAATAGCAATATGTGATATTCTACTTCAGTAAACCCGGAGGGAGTTGCAGGTCATTTGTTGATATGCAAAAATAGAGCGATCACCAAATAAATGATGGTTAATTCTTCCTATTCCTTATCTAAATATTCGTTGCGAATTAATGAATCAAGTTTCCTGTTTATTTCCAGAGCTTCCACTGCTCTATGATAATTGTATTGATCCACAGTTCGCACCTTGGACATAGAGTTTAGAATGATCTTAATATCGGCATCATCATAGCTCAACAATCTCAAATCTTCGGGATATGCCACCTTATTCATCACATCTTTATGTGCAATGGCGCTATCCTTGAGATGTTCTATCCGGTATATCTCATACATCCTGCTATTAAGTAAAATATCATTGTTCACATGATGATTACTGCGACTGCCTTCGCTGAATTCCATCGATTCCCTCATATAAACATCGTAATCGAGGATGGCATCGGAAACCCCCTGGCTTTTGATCAGTCCAAAGCCTCCGGAGTTCTTCAATTGAGATATGGTCCTATCGTGATAAGAAATACGAATTGCATTAGTGTATAGCAGGTAAAAATGATAGATTTTTTTCTCTCTACCTCGCAGAGGTTTCTTTTGCAATTCAGAAAAAAGTGAATCATTGTACATCACAGGTATGAGCCCGAATTCCACATTGTTTAGTAATTGATCCCGGTCTTTGGCCAGGTCACTCAATAAACCAACCATATATTGTCTTTCTACCTCCGCTTCTTTTCTTTCTTCATTCCAGTTATTAATCCGAAGAGCGATTAAAATACCCATGACTACCAGGGCAATCTCTCCAATAGCATATAGAAGGTATTTACCAGTACTACCTGTTCCAAAAAGTGATCGCCGGATTCTTCGTAAAAATGTCAACATAGCATGCCAAATGCGGTTCTACCACATGGTATTTCACACAACTTCTTTCCTGGTCTTTACTTGCGATTGAGATACCACCCCAGCCAAACTCCTACCAATCCCCACTGAGCCAACGTGTCAATTAATTCTGGCCAGCTCCCGGTTTCGTACCAAATGGAATTCAGGTAATTGATCGTTAGATAACCGATGATACCTACAGCTAGCGAAGCAATAATTGACGTCCTCATATTC
>JABDLW010000214.1 GCA_013001805.1 Saprospiraceae bacterium
GCCATTCTCACCCGACAGATCCAGAGCGACTGCTTCCATCCTATTATTGGCCACCTGAATAAAGGGTGCATATAGGTCCATTCGATATTTAAAATTGCTCAGGCTGTCATTACTAAATGAGCCATTCAGAACAACGTGGTTAAAATCAGCCAGAGATGAATTAAATAGTTTCTGAATGCCTCTCGAATCTTCCATCACTCCATTGAAATGAAAATCGTTCTCCTTATAAAAACTATCGACCTCCAAAATATTTATTGACAGCTTTTGTGCCAACTGCGGATGCTTTTTGGAAATCAGGGATTTGATTGTTGCCGGTAAGTACTGCAAATCGAATTTGCCAATTAAGTGAAAGTCAAATATGTCAGATACTACCTGAAGGTTTTTGTCAATCCCACTATTTAGCGAAGAAACAATCTCAATACTATCCAGTTGATGTACAATAGTATCATCGGTGATGCGCAGGTCATAAGCTATGGCATTACCATCCAAATTAAATAGATCGTGATAAGTAAAATCAAAATCAATATCACCGGACATCTCCAGTTTTCGGTCGGTGAAATTTAATGCGTGCAGGTCAATGTATTCGATACTAGCTGCAAAATCGAGTTGGGGCAGTGTATCTGAAATGTCAATATGTCCACTGAAATCCAATGTCACATTAGGATCGGTAATATAAAACTGGCCATCAAAAAAACGACGATTGAGTTCACCTTGCAATACAGCATTTCGGTAGTGGTAACCTTTAAAATAGAAATCCTCCAATTTAGCATACAAATTGGCGAAGGCCTCATCTATACTCAATCCCTTTCCATCCCTGACCTCAGCCGTGAACGAAGTAATCCCGTATAAATCTGATCCGGTCCACTTTGCCAAATCAAATTCTACCAATTGAATTCCTCCCTGGTAGGCGGCATTGTTAAAACCACCTTCATCCCAATTCATCCTCATATCCATCTTTAATCCACCCAGATCGGTAGCAAGATCCCCTGAAGCTATAAAATCGTGAAAAAATCCATCAAATTTTCCAGTAAAAACCAATCGCCCCAGTTTATCAAAATTTTCTGGTGGATTAAAATTTGGAATCAACTGGCGTAGTGTACTCAGATCGATTTCTGCATTTTGCAGATCAAGGGTGAGTTGTTCCGCTCCTTTGGTGGTGACATCTCTAAGATGAAAATCTCCTTTAAGAATTCCTTTATCCGCCAAATGCAGGTCAATATTTCTACCCCTTAGATCGTTAATTGTGCCGTAGATCCGACCGGCGAGATCGATACGTTTGCCACCATTTAAACTGAAGAATTCGTTTTGGTTGAGTTTTTCGGAAAAATATAGAATATCATTCAACGCAATGTGACTATCGGAGAAATCGGCACTGAGATACACCTGGTCTTCAAAGCGATTGAAATCCTCCAATGCCGTAAAGGAAAACTTAATCTTGTCAGTTAGTAAGCTATTATGGGTCTCTAATTCCAAGCTGGAAAATTCAATTTCTTCATTTGTAAAATGGACATTCTCCGACTTTAAATTTTCCAATTTGAAGCCCTCGGGCAAGTGAAAGTCAAATTGATGTATCGAAAAATTCCCATCTTGCTGTTCATATACAAAGTCACTTAAATCAAGATTTATGTCATTGATTTCGAGGTCGTGAAAATCTACTACGTTTGCGGAAGTGTACCGGAACGGCTTATGTTTGTCAATGATTCTTGCATTTCCGTTGTTGATCTGCAGATTATTTATGATTAAGGGCACAGAAGATGGCCTGTCTGAAGTTTCGGTCATATCGTCCTCAAAAACTGGCCCGGCGCCGTCTTCCCGCTCTTGCTGAGGTTCGAACTTTTCCAGATAGAGTTGCGGTTGATTAATGACCACATCGTCAAACTCAAACGGATCCGTATTATCCGCCTTAGTAATACGCATACTCCCACGGGCAATTGAAAGAGAAGAATTACGCCCCTGCTGCTGGTTATGATGATCAAATACGATATCTTCAAACTTTAATCGCATGGGATTAAAAATCAATTCAAAGCTTTGATCAAGAGTATCAACGGTCACTATGGAATCCTGCTCAGCGGACAAATAATCCAGTATGAAACGGTAATTATTCGTACCATCAGGAAATGTCTTCAAGTGACACTGTGATTTCCGCAATTCAACCGCTTCAAAAGCCAGGCGACCGCGAAACAAACCCAACAAAGGTTGATCTACATTAAAATATGCATATTTACTGTACAACAAGGTATCTTCCTGAAGGTCACGGATGATCAGATCCTTAATTAATAAATCATCAAAAAAATTAAGCTCCACGTGACCTACCGCAACTTCTGTCCCTAAATCATTGGAAATCCGTGCACTAAGGTCTTTTACGATCCAGTTTTGGACCACTGGAATCTGTACCAAAAAAGAAAGAATCAGGGACAAAATCAAGAACAGTAATAAACTGTACCCAAGCCATTTTAATATGACCCTAAATTGTATATTGTCCTGATCCTCCTTCATTCCATCTAAAT
>JABDLW010000243.1 GCA_013001805.1 Saprospiraceae bacterium
GCACTATACAGTCCCCATATGGCGTACAGATCAGCAAAATTTAGTCCGATCGACTTAACGAGGATCTGCACTTCTCCATCCTGAGGGTCGACCAGGACGTCATTATGCGGTCTTAAGTTCTTGAGGTTACCTGCCCTCATCCTATAAGAAGTCCTGTGCGTTACTCCCATTATATAGTCATCGTCTGGGGTGAGTTGTCATCAAGCTTATGCATGATGAGCGTGGCGGCAATAGCCCCGATCATAGGTCCGACTACCGGGCCAATTAATGGTATAAGTATTAATAAGTAAAGGATCATTCCAATTCCGGCAGCGACACCGGTAAATCGCAGCGTGTTGCGATAGCTATCCCGAATCGAAAGATGGTGAATTTCATTATAGTTGTCTATCAAGGCAAAACCGAGAAAAAAAGATTGAATCAAAAGCAGAACTACTCCTTTGAAAAAGGAAAGACCAAAAATGGCTAATACGGCTTTTGCACCGATACTCACTAAGAGCTCCATGGCAAAAATAAAAACAGAGACCTTGATCATCCTTATCTGGGCTTTGAGAAAAATTCCGGGAGTAAGCGATTCTGTGCGGCCATCAAGAATTTCGTGAGTGCGCAGCGTCATATGGAAAATAAGCATTTCCATAATGATCAGGACCATATACTTGTACGCACCAGCAAACATCAATTCATAACCTCCGGTTGCCAGCTCGGCAATCAAAGCTGTCGTCTCCTTTCCTGCCTGCAGAGGATCTGAGACATCGAGTTGACTCCACCAATCCATAACTATGCTCATCAAGCGGAGGCTAAGAAGGACCCCTATCAACATCATGGCAAACACCACGAGTTTATGTTTAGCGAAACCTTTCCACAACTGATGATCCCGGATAAAGGCAGGAACTCTGAGGAAGGTCAGAATAGAATCAATAAATTGAGTAATTATTCTAAATATCATGAGCAAACTGCCACATTTGGGCACGCGATCTGGCAAGGAGTGCGCAAGCTTGTTTGTAACTAATGGCGGGTAATTTATCCTTTTCTTAAGAAAATTGTACACTAAATCGACGTACATTCGTGCATTTCAAATTAAATTGAGTCATGATCAGACGACTTCAGCTTATTATTCTAGTTTTTGCATGCACCTATGTGATTGCAAACGGGCAGCGTCGTGAACCTCTGGATATCACCATCGATTTTGAATCTTACGACCCTCCTTCAACACTGGTAGTGCCCGAACATCCTAAAACCCGATCAAAGTTTCCCTTCATTGACATACATAACCATCAATGGCGATTGGGTGAAGGAGATCTAAGCCAGCTTGTTGCGGAAATGGACTCGCTAAATATGCAAGTATTGGTAAATCTTAGTGGCCGTGGTGGAGCTGCTTTAAAAGCAATGGTTGATAACGTGGAGTCGCAAGGTTTTAGTGACCGGTTTATCATGTTTACCAACATTAATATTCAGAGTATAGATGAACCGGATTGGACCGAGGAAACCGTTAAGCAGATCGAGTTTGATGTGGCCAATGGAGCGCGTGGATTAAAAATCTACAAGAGCCAGGGTATGACCCACAATGATAAAGCCGGAAACCGCATTCCGATTAATGACCCAAGAATTGATCCAATTTGGGCTAAATGTGGTGAGTTAGGGATTCCCATTCTCATTCACTCCGCAGACCCAAGGTCATTTTGGGAACCACATGACAGCCTAAATGAAAGATGGCTTGAACTTAAATTAAGACCAGGACGTAAACGTGGTCCCGATAACCCCGCATCCTGGGAACAAATTCTGGAAGAACAGCACGATATATTTAGGAAGCATCCCGGTACCACTTTTATCAATGCCCACTTTGGCTGGTATGCAAATGATCTGGCAAAGCTAGGAAGCCTACTGGATGAGCTACCTAACATGAATGTCGAATTCGGGGCAGTGATAGCTGAACTTGGCCGTCAGCCACGGGCCGCATCGGCTTTTTTTGAAAAGTATCAAGACCGGATCTTGTTTGGAAAAGACGCTTATAATCCGGAAGAATACTACACTTACTTCCGCGTGCTCGAAACAGCAGATGAGTACTTTCCCTACTATAAAAGATACCACGCGTTTTGGCGCATGTATGGCTTGGATTTGTCTGACGAAATACTAAAGAAGATTTACTATCAAAATGCCGCTAAATTGCTTCATCTGGATCCCGCGCAATTTCCTTAATTCATGATATTAATCTTGCAGCTTATTAATCCATTCACTCCAGGATCCCGGATATAAGCGCGCGTCTCCAAGACCGGCGTGTTTGTAGGCAAGTACATTGTGACATGCGGTAACTCCGGATCCACAGTAAAAAACGGTATGATTGGCCTTGTGATTTTTACATTTCAGATCGAGTTCACTTTTTAGTTCTTCCGGCGATTTCCAAACTCCCTCCGCGGTCAAATTTGATGTGAAAGGGTGATTTATTGCTCCATCAATGTGACCGGCTACAGGGTCGATAGGTTCCACCAGACCCAAATAGCGCTCTTCCGCCCGGGCATCCACCACAATCCATTCTTTATTTCCCAGGACATTTTCAACCTCTTTGCGATCGATGGCAAGATCGCTTCTAAGATCTGGTTGAAAACTACCGTATTGCACCGGACTAATCTCAACTGTTTGAGGTGCACCGGAAGCAACCCAGGCCGACCAGCCTCCATTAAGAACTGCCACGGCATCATGTCCTAACCATCTCAGCATCCACCATAGTCTCGCGGCTATACCACCATTACCACCGTCATAAGCTACAACCTGAGATTGATTCGTGATTCCCCATTTTCTCAACCGGATTGCGAATATTTCCAGCTCTGGTAGTGGATGCCTGCCGGTAACGCCGGGGATAACGACACTGGAAAGATCCTCATCTAAATGTGCGTAATGACTGCGTGGAATATGTCCAGCATGGTATTCGCGTAGACCCTGATCGGTATCTGCCAGATTAAAACGGCAGTCAAGGATATTCCAACTTGGGTTTTGCAGGTTTCTCTGCAATTCTGAAACGGAAATAATGGTTTGATACATTCGCTTTAACTTTGATTTATTTTAACTCAAAATAGGAGTCTTTTACATCTTTTTGATATGATGACAAGACATGATTTGGTTAATCTTATGGAATCCAGACCTCACTGGCTCCTCGATGGTGCTGTTGGCACGGAGCTGGAAAGAAGGGGATTTCAAACTTCCCTTCCCTTCTGGACCGCATTTGCAGCCGTTGAAAGTCCACAGCTATTAAAGGATATTCATCTTGATTATTTACAAGCAGGTGCGGATATCATCACGGCGAATACTTTCAGGATCAGCAGATATTTATTTGAAAAAGCGGACCAGCTATCTGACTTCCTGCCCACACTGCATAAAACATCTGAGTTGGTAACGGCTTGCCAGGTGGATTCCCGCCGGCCACTCATCGCTGCATCGCTGGCCCCGCTGGAAGACTGCTATCGACCCGATCTCGTTCCCTCGAGAAAAACCCTGCAATCTTACCACCGGATGCAAATCGAGGCACTATGCCAATTTAAATTCGACTTTATTTTAGCGGAGACCATAAATTCCGGGATTGAAGCAGAAATTATTTGCTCTGCATGTCAGGAAATGGACGTGGCACTAATCGTAAGCCTGGTGACCAACGGCAAAGGTCAGTTGTTAAGTGGAGAAAGACTGGATGAGGTCTTGCAAGAAATCACCCGCTACAGTCCAGCTGCGATCTCACTAAATTGTCGCTCAACGACTGATTTGGGAAATGATGCCGTCATTTTAGAGCAGCATTATGAGGGAATAAAAGGTATTTACGCAAATGCGCCCGGGTCGCACCAAAGTGCCGGGATTTGGAAAATCCTTCCCCATGCAAATCACATTCTTGATGATTTTACCCGCCGGTTGTTATCCATGGATATTCGCATCATCGGTGGTTGTTGTGGTACTAACCCTACTTTGATAAAAGCAATCGGTCGAGTACTCGGAAATTCAGAATCATCCTAGGAGGATATCTTTATTCTTCTTGCCTAATCAAACAACGACGATTTAAAGCATCAACTTAGTTATTTAAACCGGAAATTTCCATTAGACTTTTCATTGCAAGTCCAGATCGCTGCAAATACAGGCACATCACTAACTTACGGCAGTCCGGCCGGTTGCTTTGGAGTCGATTTTTTCGATGGTATTTCTCTCGTAATTTAGGGTGACCCGCAGGGCCCTCAATCCGGAAGCTCCATCAAGTTCTTCTAATAAGAGATCCTCCGTTTCCGGTAAAATGTATGATTTGCTGATCAGGAAATCAAAAAATTCTAAATATTCATTTCGCTCCTGATTAGTGGAATATACAATGGCCAATTTTCCCGGCTGGGTCAGTCTTTCGTTGGCATCTTTTATTTTGGCTTTATCAATTCGCTTCTTGATGATTTCGTATCTCACATTGTAAGCACCATCAACATCAAATTGCTTCTCATCCATTCTAAACTTTATATCAAGAGGATTATCCTGCACAAGGATCAACGGAGCCACTTCCAAAGGCACTGCCAGATTCTTCTTCAATCGCTTAACCTGCAAATCAACATCGCACATCGTCACAAGCTGCCAGAGCCGCAAGTTTTTCAGATGAATAGGATGGTACTTCAAATGCCTGGCCAGGGACTGCCCGATGTATAAGTTGAATTCTACACCATCCGTTTTATATTTCTCAAAATAGTGTGGGAAAACTGCCTGGGCATCCTGTTGCGCATGTTCCAATTGTACTCCAACCAGGTCATTAATTTGTGTTACTGCAGCTTCATATTGTTTTCTTTTTTCATAGACCATGCCCAGGGCCGGATCAACCCTCTTGCGGTATTTGACCAGGGCCTTATTGGAAGATTCAAAGGAATCGAGGTATTCAAAAACCGGATCAAGCTCGGAATGAATGAAATTGAGGATCGAAGCCTCATCCCCTGCTCCCAATGTGTCGTTAATGCGATAAAGGTTCTTATCAATTATATGCATGAGCTGATCGTAAGCCAAAAGTCTATTGGTGGCACTTGCCTCCTGCAAAACCTGCTTAGCCATGTTCAATTGGGCACTAAGATCAGCCTTAATACTCTCATTCCTATATCTGGAACTGCCGCGGATATCCAGTTGTCCATACAAAGGGATCACCTGCTGAAAAACAATTTCCTCCATATCAATTTCAGACCTCTCCTTGCCACTTTTCATCACCTTGCCTGCGGCCTGGCGAAAGCGCCATTCCACCGAGGGATGAATGGAAGTGCACTTTTCCTTAATGATGGCATCAATCGTATTATGATACTCATCAAGTGACCTTTTCAGTGCAGTGGAAAATAATGGTACTAAATCCTGCATCCGCTTTTTAATAGTCGAATTGAGGCTATTGCTGGTGGGAGAACCAATCTCCATAAATCCAATGGGTGTTTCCCCAAAATTTAAAGGGGTAATGAAATAGCTTTCCACATTTTGGGTTACCAGACGCTTCAGCAATGGACTCTCCACCGCCGGCAGTGCTTCAATGTCTGAAAATGTGATGGGTGCTAAGTCTTGGAAAAGCGTGTCAAATGATCTCTTGCAAAACATGGCATCCTTCCCACAACTTTGCTGACCCGCCATTAACATTCCATCAAAACCTTCTATCCGCACATTGTAAAATTCACCATCAGTGATGGCTCCAAATCCCACTTTCAAATCGTCCACTCTTAGTATGCGACGTAGGGAGTGCTGTATACTGGCCAGTGATTCCTTGGTGACTAAGGCATCTTTTCTGATCAGGATATCTTTCAAGGTACTTATCGCATCATCGGCACTAATGTCAAAAAGCGTCATGATACCAAAACCATGCATCTCAAATGAGTTCGGTGGTATCAGTTGCTTCCATAATGTAAGGTCGTCGGCGTTGTCCAGTAGTTTAGCTATCTGCTCCTGGGTAAGTTTGGGTGATTTTTCCGTCGTCACCAATTCCATAAAGTCAGCATTAAAGAAACCCCGGTAGGTTTTTAGTATCCCATTATGATCGGGAATGTCGAGCAGCTGAGGTAACCCTCCGGTAATATTAACGCCGAATCCTTTCTGGAGGATAATGGTACAAGTCATCAAATAGAGGTCGTCGTCAGAAATCCCTCTTACTCTGGGTATAAAATCATCTCCGGCAGCCTTAAGAATTGCGGAAAACCTGGTAGTTTCGTTAAAGAACCTTTCATTTAAGCCGACCGAAATCGCCCTTATTTCGTTTTGTTGTAGAAGATCGGAAAACAGATCACTCAGCAACAATTCGACTTCAACGGCATATTTGTCCAGGAGGTTGAGATCAGCAAATGGCTTTCTAAGTTCCGGAGCATGAGAAATCCTCTGCAGTATGTCTTTTGCTCGTGATGCGACTTGCTGCTGATCAGATTTAACCCGCTGATCCCAATAGTCAAATATTTTCTCGAAGCTTACTTTAAAAGCAAGGGGTGATTCTTTTACAGTAGTCGTTGCTTTCATGATTTCTTGGTTTCTTACAATATGATGAACAACAAAAGTATCGCCAAGTTGTGAAAAACTTCTGGAACCCCGATCTAGGAGGCTGTTGAAATACCCAAATTGCGCTGATTTTCCTACTATTAATTTATTATTTCAAAATCACAAGCCGTTCTCATCGTTTCTGACTTCGTTGATCCTCAGTCAGTTACCACCCGGTATCTTCCATCGTCTCGCCTCGTCAGAAAACGACGATTTACGGCTTCAGCAATCAACTTGAGTACTTCAACACC
>JABDLW010000240.1 GCA_013001805.1 Saprospiraceae bacterium
ATTATATCGTTTTTTCAAATCCTCTTCCGTAAAGATTCGATTGGGCTTCTTTGGTACGCGTGGAGAAGCAGAAGACATTCTTAAGAATGTTAAATCAAAAGGATATAATGATGCCTTCATCACGCGCGACATTTTAGCCTCTTCTAACTTTGAGATACTCCAGTCATCAAGCTTCGAAACCGATGAGGAAGGATGGGTAAATGATTACAATCCGGAATCATCATATAAGGTGAAATTGGCCAGTTACCTGGATCCTCTGAAATTCCAGGTTGACAACGTTTTAGACCTGGGCCGATTAGAGCAGTGGACCAAAGGTCAATGGACAATTTTCATTCTTGGTGGATATGAGACAATAGATGAAGCAAGACAAGCGCGCATCAAGGCTATAAACAGAGGTTTTGTTGACGCAGAATTAGTAGAAGACGATCAAGGAATTCTATCAAGAGTGAAAGAACGATAATAAATATTGAAAATAAAATAGACTAAAGGCCTGTGTCTCAAGACGAGATACGGGCCTTTTCTGTTTCAGGATCTATTCCTGCCGATTCAGTATTTATTTGACACATTTTGAGTCTATTAGACAATTATAAAATCGGATAATAAAGGCTACATTGTGACGGATATAGGCGTTATATCTACATTAGATTTCATTTTAATAACCAAAGCATATTTTATGAAAAAGCATTTTTACTTTTTTAAATATCTGGCAATCGTGTCTTTAGCGATATGTACTGTCGGATTGAATGCGCAATTCACTGTATCCGGGAAAGTGTCCGATGAATCGGGACCACTTATCGGAGTATCTGTCTTACTGGAAGGCACGACGACAGGAGCTGCGACAGACCTCGATGGTACCTTTAGCATCGAAGTACCTGGTTCTTCAGCTACGTTGGTGGTATCCTACCTGGGCTATCGAACACAGTCGATTCCAGTTACCAGTGATGATAGCTTCCTGGACATAACCATGGAAGAAGATGTCAACCAGCTGGATGAAATCGTGGTCACAGGCCTTGCCGGCGGAGTGAAGCGATCTAATTCTGGCAACTCAGTTGCCTCAATAACCGGCGAAGAATTAGTCGGTAACACATCACCGCAAACACTTGATAATGCGCTTTTTGGGAAGATTCCCGGAGTGCAGATGAATTCCAACGGTGTTAGCCCTGGAGGTGGGGTGAATATCCAGTTAAGAGGTATTTCAACCCTTGGTTCTGGTTCTTCTCAACCGCTGTACATCGTAGATGGTGTATTAGTCAACAATTAATCCATACGTACAGGACGTACCCAGGTGAACGGTGCAAGTGGTGGGCAGAATGCTGCTACCCAGGATGATGCTGCTAATCGAATCGCAGATTTGAATCCGGATGATATTGAAAAGATTGAAGTTCTTAAGGGACCTTCAGCTGCAGCGATTTATGGTACCCGTGCAAATGCTGGTGTCATTATCATAACCACCAAGCGTGGAAAGGCTGGTGAAACCTCCATATCATTCTCACAAGATATCGGTATGGCCAAGGGACAGAATTTTCAAAATTTTGGCGTTTGGGATGCTCAGCGTACTTCGGATTATACAGGAGCTGATCCTGGTGAATTAGAAGCGCAGGCCGCCGCAGAAAGAGAAGGTCGAAATATTGATTGGGAAGACTTCTTTTATGGAGAGACTGCCGTATTGAGTAATACACAATTAAGTGTATCCGGTGGTACGGATAAGACCCAGTTTCGTATTTCAGGTGGTGTTCTCTCGGAGGACGGAATCATCAAGAATACCGGCTTTGAGCGCTATTCTTTACGTGCGAATATTGATCACCGACTTTCCGACAAGATTAAGGCCTCTGTTAGCAGTATGTACAGTAAAACGGACAATGACAGGGGATTTACCGGAAATCAGAATAATACCGGTGGTAGTATAGGTTATGCCTTGGCGTATACACCTTCTTACGCTGACTTATTACCTGATGCAAATGGGAACTATCCCAATAATCCTTATTTCAACGATAACCCTATTGCGATTCGGGATCTTGGTGTCAACAACCAGAAGGTGGATCGATTTATCACTTCCGCTTCCTTGGATTTTGATATTTACCAGGATGAAGTTTCCTTCTTGAAATTCAAAGTGAATGGAGGGGTGGATTACTTAAGTGGTAATTCACAAGTATATTTTCCAGAAATCTTGCAACACCAGCAAGCTCAAGCAAACCCAGGGGATGTCATGTGGGGCCGTCAGGATAATTTCTATGTAAATGTTCAGGGATTTTTGACCTATAACCGCATTTTCGGAACGTTGTCCACCAACACCTCAGTTGGTATGATTAGAATTGACCAAAGCTCCGAGTTTTTGCTTTCAAGAGGACGTGGTCTGAGTGGTGGTCAGAATAACTTGCAATGGGCAACCGTCCAGAGCGTTCAGCAACAGTTGAACCAGGAAGTGACCGATATTGGCTATGTTGTCCAGGAAGACCTCAATTTTGATGACAAAATTGTCGCTTCATTGGGTATTCGATTTGATAAGTCAACATTGAATCCGCAACAAGATAAGTTGTATGCATTTCCTAAGGCATCGATTGCAGCAAACCTGCATAACCTTGGTGTTGTAAACCCAGGTGGTTTCTTAAGTCGATTGAAATTGCGCGCTGCATATGGGGAGACAGGTGGTTTGCCTAATTTTGGAGTAACCTACGAATCGCTTACGCCACAGTTAATAGGTGGAAGCCTTGGAGGCCAGGTAGGTGCCAGGGGAATCGATCCCAACTTGGAGCCGGAGACAGCAACCGAATTTGAATTTGGATTAGATGCAGGATTTTTAGATGAGCGCATCAGTCTTGAAGCGACTTTCTATAATAAGAAAGTACGTGACCTGATTTTTGATATTACACCTCCTGAATCAACAGGTATTACAGCGATAGCTACCAATGCCGGTGATTTAGAAAATAAGGGAATCGAATTAGTGTTGGGTATCAACTCTGTTCGTTCTGAGAATCTCAAAGTGAATTCAAGCTTTATTTTCACGAAGAATGATTCCAAGATTACACGTTGGGATGCACCTGCTCAGACGGTAGGGGGTTTTGGTCCTTCATTAGGAACCTACCTCTTTGCTGAAGGATTTAGCCCGACGACAATTGTAGGAACACCTGCCGGAACTTCTGACCCACTAGGGTTTACCATCTATGGAGACCGTCAGCCGGACTTCTCTTTGGCAATGGCCAATAATATTTCTATAGGTAAGAATATTGAATTCAATTTCTTGCTGCATTATCAAAAAGGTGGAAGCGCTATAAACCTTTCAGCCTTGTTATGGGATGATGGTGGTACCACTCCAAATTGGAATGGCGATGAAGATGGTGATGATACACCCAATGGCCTTGATCGCTTATTGGAATGGGCCGTAGATGGTAATACCGGTGTTTATATCGAGGAAACCAGTTACCTGAAAATGAGGGAAATCGGATTGTATTATACATTACCGCAATCCTTTTTTGGTGGAACTTTTGATCGCTTTAAAATAGGTGTATCCGCTAATAATCTATTGTTGTGGACGAACTATGGAAGCTATGATCCTGAAGTATCAAACTTCGGAACACAACCAGTCACCAGTAATATTGAAGTGACGCCTTACCCTAGTTCAAGAAGACTCTTTTTTCACCTAAAAGCGTCCTTTTAATGACCACTTATCAGAATAAATTTAGAGCTATGAAAAAAATATTCAAATATATATTGCCCGCTTTCGTCTTTACGATGGCCATGATGGTGACATCTTGTTCAGTAGACGAAATCGTGGATCCAAATAACCCGTCATTGGCCAGTGTAACCAATGACGCATCTAAAGCGGAATTACAGACATTGATTACCGGATTAGAAGCACGACACCGAAATTATTATGGTAGTGCCACCCAGATGTTTGGAAGTTTTGGTAGAGAGGTATGGGCCTTCTTTGGATCAGATCCTCGATTTATATCCCACTGGTTAGGGACTGGTATTAGTGATACCTATCCTGACTTTTTTGCATCTGCAGGTACTTATATCAGTCCCTATTTGGCCGTAAAACAAGCCAATGTTCTGATTGATGCTGCAAATGCCAGTACTTCACTGACCGGACCTGAACAAGCAGGTTATTCGGGATTTGCCAAGACCGTTAAAGGACACCAATTGTTATATCCGCTCTTACAGCAATTCAACAATGGTATCCGTACAGATGTGGCCGATCCTTTGAATCCGGGTCCTATCCAGGACTATGATGATGCTTTGGCGGTCATTAGAAATGTACTGGATGAAGGATTCAGCGAGTTAAATGGTGCTGCTATTTCCTTTGGTCTTTCATCAGGGTATAGCGGGTTCTCTGATGCTGCCGGTCTTGCTTCTATAAATAGAGCGATAGCAGCACGTGCCGCTTTATATGCAGGTGATTACCCTGGTGCTTTAAGTGCATTGACTAATTCATTCATGAACCTGAATGCTTCGACCGCAGCGGAATTACAAGTCGGACCAGCGCATGTTTATGGTCAATCTCCGGATATTAATAATCCGTTGTTTTACCCATTTGACAGACCTACGAGTACGATTTTAGTCGTTCATCCCGCTTTGGTGGAAGATGCCTTACCAGGAGATGGAAGATTGAGCAAGTTTGCCGAGCGAGTTACTAACCCGGCTGCAAGTGCAGGTCTTGGAATTCCTGGAAATTACCAGGATGCAAGATGGGCGACAAATGCCTCTCCAATTCCTTATATCCGAAATGAAGAGTTGATATTGATCTATGCAGAAGCTAAACTATTCACAAATGATGTGGATGAGGCTATTGATGCTATCAATACCATCCGAAATATTTGGGGAGTCGGACCTTACACGGGCGGTACAAGTACCGATGAAGTGT
>JABDLW010000274.1 GCA_013001805.1 Saprospiraceae bacterium
CATGATCTAATGCGACTGGTGAAAAAGGGTGTTATTTTTTTGCTAAAACAGCTGCAGCGAATGCCTTGTTTGCCCAGGTCTTTAGCAGTTGCTTATCTTCCACCACTTCTGCCGGTACTTCCCAGTAAGGCATTCCCTTTTTCTTCTTGTCATTTTGGTAAGGTTTCATGCCTTTGTCTGCGTAGTCTTGTTGGTTATTTTCGTCAACTTTCAGCCGAAAGGTGCTACCATCAATCATTCCAAACATTAAACCATCCCGGAAAAATCCTATGCCACCAAACATTTTCTTAGTTTCAAAGGAGGAGAATTCACTGAGTTGATCCTCGATGTAACTCAGGTATTCTGTATTTACTGCCATTATAATTATTTATAATTGAATCTACTTTGAATTGAATACACCATTAGCCACATACCTCAAAATTATAGGATTCAAAGTTTCGAAATAGTAAAAATAGCAAATGCTTGGGCATATCTACTTTTCGAGCTTTTTTGGATTGACAAAAGCATAATGTGCACCTACATTATTGGGGATTTCTACTAATTTAGATGGTGTCTTTCAAGCCTCTACCAACGCAATCAGACGACCATGAGAACGCATCTTTATAAAATATTCCTCTTGCTTTCATCATTACTGTCGATGAGTCTCTTTGCCCAGCGACCCAATATTATTCTCATTGTGTCTGACGATCAGGGATACCACGACCTGGGCTGTTACGGAAATCAGGAAATTCTCACTCCCAATTTGGATAAGTTAGCAGCTGAAGGTGTCCGGTTTACTAGTTTTTATGTCACTTGCTCAGCTTGTACTCCGTCGCGAGGTAGCCTTTTGACCGGGCGTTATCCGCAAAGAAATGGCACATTCGAGCTTTTTAGAAATGACCGGGTGAATGATGGCTACCAATACTCACCATACGAATATAGCGTATCACCCGAAAGGATTTTGGGCATGGATAAGAAGGAAGTGTTGATCTCAGATTTACTTAAATCGGAGGGCTATGTCACCGGTATTTTTGGTAAGTGGGACCTGGGTCAATTACAGCGCTACTTGCCGAAACAAAGAGGATTTGATGAATTCTATGGGTTTGTAAATACCGGCATCGACTATTTCAGCCATGAACGCTATGGAGTTCCATCAATGTACTCTGGAAATGAACCTACGACTCAAGATAAGGGTACCTATTCTACCTCGCTTTTTACCAATAAGGCCCTGACATTTATTGATACATATCATCATCTGCCCTTTTTTCTTTATGTACCATATAATGCACCTCATTCTGCATCAAATTTGGATCCGGTCATCCGTGCTTCGGTGCAGGCCCCACCTGAATTTCTCGCACAATACCCGGAAGGTAATAGCAAAGAAAAAGTCCGGCAACAAGGCTACCGGGCTGCGATCACTTGTATGGATGCGGATATTGGAAAAATCCTTGACAGAGTCAATAAGTATCAACTTGAGGACAACACGATCGTAATTTTTATTTCGGATAATGGTGGTGGTATTGGATCGGATAATACTCCGCTAAGGGGTAGAAAAGCTCAATTCTTTGAAGGAGGGATCCGGGTGCCCTGTATTATTAGGTATCCAGGCAAAATAAAGGCTGGGGCAATCAGTGAAAACTTCGTTTCCGCCCTGGAAATATTTCCCACAATTTTGTCCGTGGCCGGTATTGCAAAACCAGGAGAGTTGGTATTGGATGGAGTCAACATGCTACCTGATCTAATGCAAGGCACCGAAGTTAGCCAGGTGCGTGACGAAATGTTCTGGGAATTTCGCGGTGACCTTGCCGCCCGGGTGGGAAACTGGAAGTGGGTTTCATCCCGTAGCGGAGGAGGTTTATTTGATTTGGAAAACGATATTTCCGAAGAAAAGGATCTGTCAACGAGATATCCAGAAGTGGTACAAATGATCCGTTCTAAATTCTTCAAATGGCAGGAAGAAATGGCAGAGTCCGAACCACGTGGACCTTTTAAAGATTTTTAAGATGTGTAAATAGACATGATGATTAGAATAAACCTGTTTCTTCTATTTTTGACTTATTGGATTTTTTCAGGTGCACAGAATTCACTACCTAATATTATTTTGGTTGTGGCAGACGATTTGGGTTATGGTGATCTAAGTTGCTATGGCGCATCAGATATTAACACCCCTAATTTGGACCGGCTCGCAAAGGAAGGTGTAAAATTTTCCAATTTTTATGCTAATGGCCCAGAATGTAGTCCAACCCGGGCCGCTTTGCTCACCGGCAGATATCAGCAACGCATTGGTGGCCTGGAATGTGCCATTGGATCGGGTAATGTGGGGCGTTATGCCGAGGCATTAAAATTATCTGATGTTGGGCAACTTGGCTTGCCGGTTAGATTTAATGTACTACCTAGCATATTGAATCAGCGGGGCTACCGTAGTGCTTTGATTGGCAAATGGCATCTCGGCTACAACGACGGTTTCAGGCCGGTGGACCATGGATTTCATTACTCGATCGGACCACTTAGCGGAGGAGTAGATTATTTTCATCATACCGAGCCCGAAGGGTTTTTCATAAGTAAAGTAATTGAGGGAAAACACGACCTGTTCAGAAATGATAAAGAGCATTTTCGTGAAGGATATTATCTCACCGATCTGATAAGTGACGAATCCAACGCCTGGTTAAATATTCAGAGTAGGGAGACTCCTTTTTTCCTGTACGTACCTTATACAGCACCTCATAATCCGTTGCAGTCATCAAATGACTATCTACAAAAAAACCGGAATGCTGAAGACTGGAATAAGGGCAGTCGCCAGGAGTATATTCAAGTGGTCCAGGATCTGGATCGGGGCATTGGGAAGATGCTGGATTTTCTTGATGAAAATGGTTTAAGTGAAAATACCATCTTTATTTTCTTTTCTGATAATGGACCAACAAAATACGGCAGCGCCGGCAATTTGCGAGGCACCAAGGGAGGTGTTTTTGAAGGTGGTATCAGAGTGCCGTGTATAATTCGTTGGCCGGGAAAAATCATTCCCGGGCAGATTTCAAAGCAGGTATCAATTGGCATGGATTTGACCGCCTCGATTAATGCCGTGGTCGGAGGAAAAGTAAAATTTGAGTTAGATGGGATTGATATAATCGATCACGTCGTAAGTGGGAAAAAGGATTTTGATCGCACGTTATTCTGGAGGTTGAAAAGGGCGGAGAATTTGCGAAAAGCAGTTCGTAATGGATCGTTAAAGTATGTCTATAACTTTGAAAATGGTCAGGCTTCAGAGTATTTATTTGACCTTTCATCTGATCCCGGTGAGAGTCGTGATCTGAAAATGCAAAACACTAAAGATCTTGATAGGTTACGGGCACTTCTTGCCGGGTGGGAAGAGGAAGTCAAACCCGAAAGATATAGTCAGGAATAGTATCTGGATGAAAAAATTTTCGCCAAATTTGCGGGTGCATATATACAGCCATCATATACCGTAATTTCTACTTCAACGTCCAGCAATCGATGCTTTTCATTTCTGGTCCACCACCACGATCGCTACTGCCACCTGCCAGATAGACCTTACCCTGGTAGAGAATTGCTTGTGTACCATGTCTGCCTTGCAACATTGGAGGTAACTTCGTCCAATTTTGAGATCGTACATCCAGAGCTTCTACTTCACTATGGGCCGCTACCTGAGTGCCACTTTCCCCTCCCAACACGATCAACCGGGGGCCGTCGACTACGACCGTCGTACCCGCTCTTTGCGTGGGAATGTTGCCTGAAGCAGGTAAGGTAGACCATGTGTTCGTTTTAAAGTCGAATACATCAGTCTCGGGAAACGTAGCATCAATCACACTATTGGTTTTTGACGAAGAATTTCGACCACCGGCAGCATAGAGCTTATCATCTATGATAGCGGCTTGGAAATGATCCCGGGTATGGGGAGCATCCGGCAGTGATCTCCATTCACCTGTTGCTGGGTCAAATTCATCAAACCAGGTCGTATGTCCGGTGTAGTGACCCAATTCATTACCGCAGAGCAAATAAAACTTGTCATTATGAAGTACCAGGCCTCCGGACCCGCGATGTCTGCCGTCAGGCAATCGGCCCGCCGTCCGCCAGGTATTCATTTTAGGGTTGTAAACATGAATAAAAGCAATGGGCTCTTCTTTGGGGTAAGGCCCCGTAAATGCTCCAATAACCCATATTTCGCCTTTATAAGGTACTGCCTGGAAATGATGCATTTCCAAAGGACTATCTGCACCCTGAGACCATGTTCGCGTAACCGGATCATATATGTCTACAGCATGGGTGTTGCGACCGCCAAAGGCATAAAATTTTCCATCAACCTCTGCGAAGGCAGATTCATGGCGGTGATGTGCACAATTGGTGGTGATAATCCGTTCCCAGTCACCTAAATGCCAACGTTGCTCAAATTTTTGTACCCGCCAATTTAACACTTCCGTCACGTATAACTCTTCCTGAGGTCCGGCGGCAATGCCATGAGCAGCTCGCAAATGCCCATCGCCCCTGCCGGGCCCCGCTGCATATTTTCCCAAAACTTGTCCTTCGGTGTTTAGTTTATATATCACCTCAGCATCTCCATCTACCATATATAGATTGCGCTCCGGACTTATGGCCAAACCCCAGGGTTTTCCCAAATGGGTCCATGCCTCAACAAATTTGCCGTCGGTATCAAAAACCTGTACCCGTTTGTTATTTCGGTCAGCCACATAAACGCGATTTCTATCCACGATGATGTTATGCGGATTATCAAAATTGCCCTCTTCCGGTCCCTGCTCTCCCCAGGCACGGATAAAATCACCCTGCTTATCCAATT
Organism: Saprospiraceae bacterium; assembly: GCA_013001805.1. Taxonomy (GTDB): domain Bacteria; phylum Bacteroidota; class Bacteroidia; order Chitinophagales; family Saprospiraceae; genus JABDMH01. The sequence continues at coordinate 4,790 of JABDLW010000274.1, forward strand.
GTACCACCCGGTGATTCCCGTACCCATCGGCCACATAAATATCTCCGTTGCTGCGAAATCCCACATCTGCGGGTTTGAAAAATAAAACAGATTTCCGCACTTCATCAAAGAGCCCACTGGTTTTGTTCTGACCGATGACCAGGAGTACCCGGCCCTGCGGACTTAATTTCAATACAGTATGCGTTTCCAGATCGGTGGTCCAAATATTGTCCTGGGCATCTATCCTCAGTCCGTGAGGATCGATGAATAGTCCATCTCCGAAGGAGCGGATATAGTTTCCCTGAGGATCAAACTCCATCAGCTGCCGATTGCCCTTGTTAAAAATAAAAATGTGACCCCGGGAATCAAGCGCTACACCCGTTGGTTGAATGATATTACCATCCGTGGGTGTTTGGAAGAACCCCGGTACAACTTCCAGCTCAAAATCAACCAAAGGATGTTGAGCCATAGTCAGAGTTGTTGAAAAAATGATTATTGAACAAAGAAAGTGCCGGACCATAGCCAATATTGATTTAGGGGGAAAAGATAACAAGAAAAATGGATAGCAATGGCTATGCTCGGTTTTGCCTCTTTGATCTGGCACAAAATAACTGCGCTAGATCGTACAATTAATTACCAGACGAAACACTAGGGTGAAAAAGGACCCACCTAAGGAATAGGCTTTCATTTGAAAAGCTCAGTAGTTAATTCGTCCTGAAATCGATAAAAGACTTCACGTAAATCGCTCTCTGCATTGGTACCATAATTGATAACGAAGGTGCAGGTAATGTCATAGTTTGGGAAGTAAAAACAATTTGCACTATATCCGAGATCTCGACCAGTGTGGCCGTAACCATATCGGTCAGAGTTCCGGTCTTGATTAAAATAACGCTTCATTAAACCAGTACCTAAATACAAGTCGTTGTCTGGATCCTCCGGGTCGACCTCGGGAATGAAGATTGACATTTCCGCTAAGGATTCATCTGACAATATTGATTTATCGCGAAGCAATGCCTCGATAAAGATCTGGAGATCAAAAACATGGGAAAAAAAACCACCATAGCCGTTGCCACTTCCCGTATTAAAATTAGTGACATTGACCAGAGTCTGATTATTGTATAGGTCAAAATAGCCCTGGCCTGTTGAAGCAGGAAGCTTGTCATGGGAATAATAATAAGTATCTCTCATTTGCAATGGGTCCAAAACCATTTGTCGTATTGCTTGCCAATGAGGCTTGCCCATGGCATTATCTAATACGAGGCTCAGTAGTAACGTATTAGTATTTGAATAGAAGCAGCTGGAACCCAATTCAAATCTTGGTTCTTTTCCAAAGGCAAATTCGATCAGCTCGTTCCCATCCCAATATTTATCGGGATTGTTTAGTAGTGCAAGATAAAAGGAACTGCTGGTAATGATGTCGTAAATTCCGGTGGTATGGTTCATGAGTTGCCTAATCGTTGCACCCTTGCAATTAGCAACTTGCTTTAATATTTCTTTTGATAAATAAAGATCGACTTTATCATCCAGTGAAATCGTCTTGTTTTCCACCAGGAGGTGGGCCAAAGTACCGGTAAACATTTTGGTAATGCTCGCAACTTTTGAGATGGTACAGGGTAGAAAAGGAATCTGATTTTCAATATCCGCGAATCCCGCTGAACCAACCCAGGTCCCTTGAGCATCGCGTATCAATAATGCCATTCCTGGAAGACCAAGATCTACATATCTATTAATCAGATTTTGGTAAATCTCGTTTTTGGGATGACTTGCATTTTCGGAAGGATGGACGTAGTTACAGGAGATAGTATGTTCGATATCGCCTTTGCTGCAACTTGCCAGCAAGAACATTGTCAATGAAAAACACGTCGATGGTCTCATTTGCGTTGTCTTTTTTACCTAAGGGGAAAGGAAATACCTACATGGTAAGATTCAGCAGGGAGTACTGGCACATATGTCTTGACAAATGGAGTAATAAGCCGTAAGCGATATTGTAAAAAAGGTTCAAATCTTCTTTTTCCCAGGGGGTATTGTATCTTTGCCGCTAGCGATATGTGGGCATGGGCTTTACCTGCTTTTGCGCTACGTTCGTACTTGCCAGACTTGTTCAAGGAAAATATTTCGTGGTCTTCAAAAGTATGTTGATAGCCTGCTCCTCCTGCCAAGCCAAAACCCAGATTTCCTATTATTTTTTTCTGCCAGTTATATTCGCCAAATAGTAAGAAGCTGTGATGTACAAGACGATGATAATAATAGGAAGCATGCCAATGAATGGATCTCTCTGATTTTTGTCTAGCTTTGGTATGCGTGATCATCGCCAGATCAAATCCAGGGTGTATCGCACCGGCCCAGGTGCCTCCTGGTAGAGAAGCAGCATGATTAAAAACAGAAACAGAAAACGCATCCTGCGCAAATCCATTCTGAGCAAATAACCAATAAACAATCAGGGAAAACAACTTCTTCTGCATACGAATTGAACTTGAGCGAAGGAACAATTCGATGTAGAAGTTAGTATAAATTTACTTCCGTTGGTTGCCAGGCCTTATATTTTATTTTCAAAACAGACACCTAGCTTATGCCCTGCTTTTTCGATGAAAAAATCAGAATGTATGCACAATGGAAGCGTCAAACCAGCGCTCCTCAAAACCGTATAATCCAGTGCATCACCTACGATCAATCGACCCTGTTATCAGAGACCAAGCATTAGAAAGTGTAAATTCTGATCATCGGCTCACTAAGAAATCCTACTAAAGTCTAGGTCTTTTCCCAAGGGAGACGAATTTATTTATTATTCCTCATAAACTTTCGTCACTTGGCGAGATCATAT
>JABDLW010000324.1 GCA_013001805.1 Saprospiraceae bacterium
GGGGAACAGTAGAAGATGGGAGTACAACATCTGATTTTACCAATATTGAAAAAGAAAGACAGGGTTCCATCTTCAGTACATTGATGCATGCTGACTGGAGGGAGAATAAGATTAATATCATTGATACACCGGGTCTGGATGACTTTTCCGGTGAGGAGATCAGTTCATTGAAAGTAGCAGACACCGCGATCATACTTATCAATGCAAAGAGTGGTGTAGAAGTGGGCACTGAGTTAGTATGGGAATATGTGGAAAAGTTTAAGAAACCCGCGATATTTGTAATTAATCAACTAGACCATGAAAATGCTCAGTTTGAGAATAGTCTGGACCAGTTAAAACAGCGATTTGGCAATAAAGTCATTCCTATGCAATATCCTCTGAATCAGGGTCCTGACTTTAATACCATTGTAGATGCACTGAGGTTGACCATGTATGTGTTTCCTGACGATGGAGGCAAGCCAGAAAAAGTAGACATTCCAGATAGTGAGATCGGAAGGGCTCAGGAATTACACAATTTACTGGTTGAAGCCGCGGCTGAAAATGATGAAGAGTTAATGGAAAAATTCTTCGAAGAGGGATCGCTCACGGAGGAAGAATTGGCAAAGGGATTAACCATAGCCATCAGTAATCAGGAGTTTTTTCCAGTATTTTGCGTAAGTGCTACAAGGAACATGGGAAGTGGCCGTGTGATGGGTTTCATAAATGATATTGCCCCTTCACCGGATCAGTTGCCACCTACCAATTTGGCTGATGGATCTGAGCTTATTTGTGATGCCAATGCAGATCCCACCTTGTTTATTTATAAGACCATGTCAGAGCCTAAAATTGGTAATGTCAGTTATTTTAAGGTCTGTGCCGGAACATTAAAATCGGGAGATGAGCTTTACAATGATCGGACCAGTACTGCAGAAAGATTTAATCAAATATTTACCAGCAATGGAAAGATACGAGACAACGTAGATCAATTGGTTGCTGGTGATATCGGGGTCACAGTCAAACTTAAAAATACACACACCAATGATTCACTGGGATTGAAAGGTAAAGTGAAAATAGTGGAGCCCATTCATTTTCCGGAACCCCGCATTCGGACCGCCATCAAACCGCCGAGCAAATCCGATCTCGAGAAGGTGATGAAAGCGTTGCATACCATTCAGGAAGAGGATCCCACCCTTATTGTTGAACAATCAAAGGAGCTAAAACAGACCATTCTTCATGGCCAGGGTCAATTACATCTTGACCTGATAAAATACCGGCTGGAAAAGGCCAATCAATTACAACTTGACTTTATGCCGCCGCGTATCTCATATCGGGAGACCATTACCAGAACGGCTAATGACTCCTACCGGCATAAAAAACAAAGTGGTGGATCAGGACAATTTGGTGAAGTGCATATGCGAATTGAGCCTTACCATGAAGGAATGGCTCCACCTTCAGATCTTACCGTAAGAAATGAAGACGTAACCGATCTGCCCTGGGGAGGAAAACTCGTTTTTCTCTGGTGTATTGTTGGAGGCTCCATTGACACCAAGTATTCCAATGCAATTAAAAAAGGCGTGATGATGAAAATGCAGGAGGGGCCACTCACCGGATCTCCATGCCTCGATATCAGAGTTTCGGTCTATGATGGAAAAATGCACCCCGTAGATTCGAATGACATGGCCTTTCAATTGGCAGCCACCAACGTATTTAAAAATGCGTTTGGCCAAGCAGGGCCACAAATACTAGAACCAATACATGAAGTTGAAATCTTATGTTCAGACGATGTGATGGGTGATGTGATGGGAGATCTGCAGACACGGCGGGCAATGATTATGGGTATGAGTGCCGAGGGGCATTACCAGAAGATAAAAGCCAAAGTACCCCTGGCCGAAATGTATCAATACTCCAGTACGCTTCGTTCTATCACCCAGGGCAAAGCCAAGTTTTCCCGCAGGTTTTCAGAATTTATGCCCGTGACCGGTGATTTGCAAAAACAACTAATCAGTGAATATCAGGAAGAATTGGAAGAGGCATAGATCTGGATCAGTATCTTTGGAAATTTATACTGCACTTCATAAATTTGTCCCATAAAATGACGGTGGGCTTTTGCTATAATCAGAAAGGAATTCTTCTGTCTCGATTTATGGTAAGGCAAGTAAAAGAACTGGCACCCTAAGGCTACCTTAGATAATAATACACAAATAATTAAATCCACTAAAAAATAGATATCATCTAAATCAAAAAAGAAGCACACTTGAAAAATCTACTTTTAATCACTTTATTTTTTATGTTTTCGTCTTCCGATATTTGTTCACAAGACCTTAGTGTGGGTTACGATATGTTTTCGCATAAAAAGCCTGCCTACATCACAAAAAAGGACGGTACAAAAATCGAAGGTATGGTTGATAAGATAAAACGAAAAAAGGGCCTATTAGAATTGGTCATACTGGAAGTACGCAGTAAGAAGATTGAATTAAACCCAGAGGAAATCGACCACATGTATCTGGCTCCTTCTGGGCTGGATAAATTGAATAATACGCTTGATGCGGTTTACACCTTAGATAAGTGGGACCGGGAAGATGTTGAATCCGATAAAATAAAGGAGGGCTATGCC
>JABDLW010000329.1 GCA_013001805.1 Saprospiraceae bacterium
AAGGCAGGTTGGGATATGTGGCCCGGACCCTACGGTAACTTGGGTTCGCGAAAATATTTGATGGCGAGTCTGGATCAGAGCTTGAAGCGGATGGGTTTAGATTATGTGGATATTTTCTATTCACATCGACGCGATCCCAATACACCTTTAGACGAAACAATTGGTGCACTGGTGGATATTGTGAAACAAGGTAAGGCCTTATATGCCGGTATCTCGCAATACAGTGCCTGCGACACCGCCAGAGCCGCCGAGATTCTTCGCAAAGGTGGAAGTAATCTCCTCATACATCAGCCCCGGTACAGCATGTTTGACCGTTGGGTGGAAGATGGTCTTTTGGATGAACTGGAAAGGCAAGGCACGGGTGCGATCGTTTTTTCTCCGTTGGAGCAGGGAGTACTTACCAATAAATATTTATCGGGTTTTCCTGAGGATAGCCGTGCGGTGAAGGATGCCCGCTACCTTTCACAAGACCAGATCACCCAAGAAGTGATAGATAAGGTCAAAAAATTAAATAATATTGCGTTATCACGTGGACAAAGCCTGGCACAAATGGCAATTGCGTGGTTACTAAAAGATCCCAGAGTGACAACAGTACTTGTTGGTGTAAGCAAAGTACAACAGTTGAAAGACAACATTCAAAGCCTCGATCATTTGAACTTTAGTCAAAGTGAATTGAATGCAATAGAATCAATTCTTGCCCAGTGAAAAAAAGACTGTTATCCATTGATGCATTGCGGGGATTTGATATGCTTCTGATATCAGGAGGGGGCACTTTTATTTATTTATTGGGTGGCAAAACGGATTGGACCTGGCTCAATGCATTATCTGAGCAATTTGAGCACCCAGCTTGGAATGGATTTACTTTTTATGATTTTATTTTCCCCCTTTTTTTATTTCTGGCTGGTGTTTCATTGACCTTTTCGGTGCGGTCAGGTCTGGCAAAGGGTATGACTAAAAGACAGATTTATCGCAAGGCGTTTTTTCGCATGCTGATATTAATTCTATTGGGAATCCTTTACAAAAATGCACCGGTACCAATCTGGGAGCCAGGACAAATCAGGTTTGGCAGCGTATTAGGCAGAATTGGCCTTGCCTCTTTTGCAGGTGTGCTATTATTTTTAAATTACAACTTGAGAGGACGAATTATCTGGTTTGCTGCCATATTAATTTCTTATTATCTCGCTTTATTCTTAATTCCGGTACCGGGGTTTGGTGCCGGTGATTTGTCATTTGAAGGAAATCTGGTAGGATGGGTAGATCGCAATTTCATGCCAGGCAGGCTATTACAGGGCACTTACGATGAATTGGCGATTTTAACTCAATTTCCATCGCTATGTTTGACTATTTTTGGTACACTGGCCGGTGAAATATTACAGCAAGAAATGGAGGAGTTGAAAAAAATACGCCGGCTCAGCCTCATAGGTGTGGGATGTATTTTACTGGCATTACTTTGGGCTCTGCATTTTCCCATAAACAAGCATCTCTGGACCAGTTCATTTATTATGCTCACCGCAGGTATGGCATCGTTGTTTTTGGTGCTTTTTTATTGGCTCATAGAGGTTCAAGGATTTCGCAAGTGGGCTTTCTTTTTTAAAGTAATCGGAATGAATTCGTTGCTGATATATCTGGGTTATCGCTTTATTGATTTTAACCACACTGCTGAACTTTTATTCAGTGGTATTTATAGTATTACCGCAGAGAAGTGGCATGAGGTTTTCCGGGCTGTTGGAGCATTGTTGCTGGTTTGGTTCGGTCTTTATATTATGTACCGCAATAAGATTTTTGTGAAAGTGTAAGAAGAGGTGCTGCTGCCTGATTAAGATGGAGCACAACAAAATGGCTATATTGACTATGCTCAGGAGTTAATTGATGGTCTGGTCTTAAGGATTCTATTGTCTCACGATTATGATAGCGATAAATTTGCAGCGGCCGAAAGTGATTTTCGAGCAAAAGTGTAGCCAGCTCTACTGAAACATCATAAGTTTTTGAGTGATGAAAAGGCAAATAGACCGGCGATTTGGATTGTCCCCCGGGGATCTGGATACAATTAATATAATTTTGCAGAGATAGACTTCTGTAAATAAGGTATTGATTTTCGATAATAGAAATGCATAATTAATGACCAATATCCTTATACAAATCGGCCAATTTGAATTTCCAGCTGTCGTAGATGATACACCGACTGGCCAGGCGATCTTAGACATTATACCTTTTAATTCTTCTGCCAATACCTGGGGTGACGAGATTTATTTTCACATTCCGGCTCAGGCTGAGCTGGAAAGTCAGGCAAAGGCCACCGTTGCGGTGGGAGACCTGGCCTACTGGCCCACCATGCCGGCTTTTTGCATATTTTTTGGACCTACTCCGGCCAGTGTGACGGAACAACCGCAAGCAGCGAGTTCGGTAAACGTATTTGGCCGCCTGAAAGAAGTTGATCTGAATCGCCTGCGACAGATTCAGGGCGGTGAAGAGGTGACGGTGAAAAAGGCAAGAAGATTGTCTTAGTTTTTTTCCGGCTTTTGCCAGGGCACTTCTCCCGCTTTTTGAATGTGCAGCATTAAACTCCTGTTTAATTCCTGATATTTTTCTACCTCCTTGTCGATTAAGTTGTTCTTCTCCAGTGGGTCTGTAGCCAAATTGTATAATTCATATGGCTCGTAAGGACTGTTTTGCAATAATTTCCAATCACCCATTCGCAAGGCATAAATCGCTTGTCCGCCGTAACGGGTGCCACCTTCTCTCCGGGTGAAATATAATTCTCTGTCCTCCGGATGGAAATTTTGCTGCAGGAGTTCGGGAAGAAAACTTCTGCCTTCAATCTCATTGGCTGGCTTCTGGCCGGCAATCTCCAGCAATGTGGGATATAGGTCCATGGATAGTAGCACCTGGTCAGATGTTGACCTAGGTTTGATTTTGCCCGGCCAGCTGATCGCTGTAGGCACTCGCAAGCCTCCTTCATACATGCTTTGCTTGCCATCACGGGTAGGTCCATTGTTTGCTTTGCTGGGCATATGACCACCGTTATCGCTGGAAAAAATAATAATCGTGTTTTCATATTGCCCACTTTCCTTGAGTGCTGCAAGTACCTGGCCGATGCCATCATCCATATGCTCGATGAAAGCGACTAATTTTGCCCGTGTATCATCAATATTTGTTTCTCTTGCCTTGACCTTATCCAGCCATTCACCGGGAGGCTGGACGGGAAAATGGGGTGCATTGTAAGCCAAATAGAGAAAAAACGGACGGTTATCATGTGCCTGACTGCGAATGTAGTCGGCCGACCATTGCGAAAACAAGTCGGTGGCATGACCTTCCGGATCAATTTCCTGGCCATTAAGTCGCATATAGTTGATGTCGTGACGCCGGTGTAGCCAATAGTCATCCATCATATCACCTAGCCATCCGTGAAAATAATCAAAGCCCCGTTCGACCGGAGTGTTTGGAGATTCCAGGCCCAGATGCCATTTACCAATTAATGCCGTATGATACCCGGCCATCTTTAATTGCTGCGGTAGCAAAGTTGCCTTCGGGTCGAGATAGCCCCAATTGTTGTCCGCATGCGTGCGAATGACGCCAGGTACGCCGACATAATCC
>JABDLW010000349.1 GCA_013001805.1 Saprospiraceae bacterium
GGCTGAGCTCGTTGCAGCGGGCCTGAAGGAATTAGGTGATGTGGATATTGTTTCAGACCTGGAAGCAGCAGTTTCCGAATCTGATGTCATCAGTGTCGCTACGTTAAGCCACGATCCCGTCGTCAGAGGAGACTGGCTAAGAGCAGGCACACACCTGGATTTGGTTGGTTCTTATAAACCAGTTATGCGTGAAACCGATGATGCAGCACTGGTAAAAGGATCGATTTTTATCGATACTATTCATGCGCTCAAGGAGACGGGAGATCTGGTGATACCTTTACAGAAAGGAACAATTTCGGAAAATGATATCCGGGGCTCACTAATTGAGCTATCACGCAATTTGGTGCAGGGAAGAATCGATGATAAGGAAGTCACTGTCTTTAAGTCTGTGGGGCATGCATCCGAGGATCTAATTGCCGGAGTGATGGCTTACGAACATTACGGTTCTATTTTTTGAATATTTGAATTTTAGAAATACTTGAATTGATTTTCGCCGTTGCATGCATTTGAACGATTTAATTGTGCCAGGTAAGAAAAATATTAGAATTAACCGGAATTTAAGTATTCCATTTTCGGATATAAAAATTCGATCCTCCCGATCAGGAGGACCTGGCGGACAACATGTCAATAAAGTGGAAACTGCGGTTCGATTGCGATTTGATATTCTGAATTCCAGTTTGCCGGATGAAGTGAAGGCACTCATACTTTCTTCGGGAGATAAACGCATTTCAAAAAAAGGCATCCTGATTTTAAGTTCGGAAAAGACGCGTAGCAAGCAAGCCAATAAAGAAGAAGTTTTAGAAAAATTTATTGATTTCGTCTCCCGTTGGGTCAGGATTAAAAAGAAAAGGAAAAAGACCAAACCCACCAAGTCATCATTGGAAAAACGCAAAAAGGAAAAAGTCAAACAGAGTGAACGCAAAAAACGGCGAAAACCTCTGAAATTAGACCTTAATGATTGACATCTCTGTTGCCGGGAGTCAGATCATCTATCTTGAAAAATGAGCATTGGCAAAATCAATAAATTGAGTCCAATCATAAAGGGTCAAATCGTGACCACCGGTACGAATATGATATCCCACGTATGAATCTAAAATCGGTTGATCTACTCGCGGCATGTCCCTGCCACTCAATGAGGGCAATCCATAGAGTTCATAAACCACGGAGGCATGCTGGGCGGCAAGAAACTCACCACGCGGATCGGCCCACAGGTCTTCGGCTGCACTGGCTACATAAAGTGGTCTGGGTGCCACTAAACTAAGTAAGGAGTGTTGATCAAAAGGCAGTGACTCTTCATTATCGCCATATTTCTTAAATGCAGGCACAAACCAATGGGGGAAGACGTTATTTATTCGCGCAACCGTCTCCCCGAATCTACGACGGGAAATAGCCGCGCCTCCACAACCGGAATCATTACTTATGACCATGGCAAATCGAGAATCAGAAGCTCCCGCCCACAAGGCTGCCTTACCTAATCGCGAATGACCAAGTACGGCCACATGCTCACCTTTTACATCCGGATCTTGCTGCAGGTAAGTCAGTGCTTGTGATAAGACCCAGGCCCAGGCATCAATGGAGGACAACTGTTCTTGATTTGCATTGGGAATCAATCTATGCACGCCATTCTCAAATTGATCATCAAAATCCGGATCAATTTCACCATAGTACATGGTAGCCAAACCGAATCACCGATCAATTATATAGTCAACCGGCCAACGACTCGCTCGGACTCCCCGATTTACTTCTCCGGCTCGATTATTCTGAATGCCGAAGTCTTCGTTATTCCTTACCCAACTCCGGTGAATGGTGATTGCCGGATCGTCGATAATTGTGTGATTCCCATAGAAATTCAAACCAAGAAATACCGGTGTTGGCTCACTTGACACCGGCAAATACACCAAGAGCGAAACGTCAAGCTCCTGATCTTCCGCCTGCAGGTTGATGGTTATCTCCTTCCTAATCGCCTGATTATTTAAAGCCCTGGCACTGCTATTTACAATGAAATTCACTTTTATTTCCTCGCCGGGAAAAATTCCATACATTTCTTCACCGAAAAGATCAAGCAACTCTTTCCGGCGACGATTTTCCCACTCATCTACCGTAGTGATTTCAGAACCGGATTGAGGTCCTTTGAGAATAGAAGGTAATACATACTCTGGTACCTTCTCCTCATCATAGTTCGCTTCTGGCTGCCCGGTTGCATCCGGTGCCATAATCAGAAAAAGCGAAAAGACCAGACCCCAGAAAAAACTAAGATCGTGCGATACATTCATGTGAGTCATTGCTTTACGAAATCAAAATTATATTAAAAAGCGGTGAATGTGCTTCATTTCGGCGACCTAAAGTTAACTTTAGGGTATCTCTATTTACCTCTGAATGAGGAAAAATTTAATAAGATGCGAGCCAGATAAGGCCGGAGGAAGAAAGATAGCCGTAGCTATCTGACTGACGATCAACGAAGTATGGTGAAGCATATTATCAAATAAATTTTCAAAGAAAATTGTTTTTACCATGAATGGGGTTGATAGAGGTACCCTTTATTTATTCCATTAGCTATGATTTGACATCAATCCACTTTTCTCGTCATGGATCTTCAGTTTGACCTGCTAAAAGTTCAGCGCATAAATTCATCATAAGAACCACGTATCCTTTAGATCTCTTCAAGAAGTTGCTTAACCGTGCGATCAAATTTGTCGACAAATGCCTCATATTGCGAGGTGGCCGGCCCCGTAAAACCCGTGTGAATCCGCACGACTTCATTAGCCCGGTTTAGAAATATTAAGGTAGGATACGAAATGATACCATTTAATTGGGGTAGCCTTTTTGAAGCTTCAGCCAGGTCGGAAGGTCCGGCATACAGCAGCGGGTACGATATGCCCAACTTACTTTTAAATCGTTTGATCGCCATTTTTGCTTTATCAGCTTCTTCATGCCGCTCAAATGCCAGGCCGATCACTTCTAAATCGGGCTTTTTCCTCGCCAAATACTCCGTTAGAAATTTGGTCTCATCAACGCAATTTGGACAGTAAGTACCCAGAATCTGAATGATTTTAGGTTTTCCATCAAAAACTGAATCATTGAGGCTCACCATTTTGCCATTGACATCAGGAAAGCTGAAATCGAATTTTTCAGACTTTAGAAAGGTCAATGAATCAGCATTCCGCAAGCTAAAATCAGCATTTCTTTTGCCACTCCAGGTAGTCATGAAATGTGTTCCACTGCGAAAGACACCACTTAAAGTGCCATCTTCTTTGATTAGTGCCTCAAATAAAAACATGTGGGCACCATCAAAGCAGGATAAATACATCTTATTTGCCTGTACGGTTCCCTCAAGAAAGCGATAGTCTCCTGTTTCAGTTAAGAAGGTGCCGGTAAGACGATTTCCATTTTGTTTAAACTCTCCCACCGCCGGCTCCGGCACAGTGTCTTCCAGTCCAAAGTATACTTCCCACTTACCACTTAGATCGGCAACCGGGGCCTTCTTCAGATTTGTGAAACGGTGGTTTTGTCCATGCTTGGCAATGAAATGAATTTGGTAATTCACCCGGCTGGGCACATGCCAATAACCTTCGAGAATATTGTCTTCAAAGAGCACTTTAAAATAGGAATCATAGGGTGGGAAGTTAATAATCAGCGTATCTTTAATCGTAGCCCGGTCTTTAAGATATACGATTTCGTCTAATCTAATTCGCTCATCTGCATTAATGATTTCGATGTAAAATTTGTCAGGGTCTGTGTAAACCACTTCGAAATTAAATGGCAGATCACCTTCGGTCACTTCGTCGAATTCCAATTGAGTACCGGCCCTCGTCTCTCTTCTTATTTCCTCCGAAGCATTTTTCTCGGGATCCAGTTTCAAGACTGCCCGCCAGGGTCCCGGAGGCAACTTACTGTAAGTGGGTCCCATCTCAAAGCAACCTGCAAAGAAATAGGTGCATAGGATGCAAAGAAATATGTTTTTGATCATGTGAGTTTGCGTCAATGAAATGCCTAAGCTCTAATCTCCCCGGTCGCCTACAAAGTGATCTTCCTTATATTTGAAGAGCACATTGAATGTGGTGAGGCTGCCATAAATCCGCGTGATATACTGTTGCAGATTGACCTTTTCCTCGTCTGTAAGTTTACTGCTGTTGATGCGTTGTTCCATTACACGCAAACGGTCTCTGAC
>JABDLW010000360.1 GCA_013001805.1 Saprospiraceae bacterium
ATGATGACAATATTCTGACTTAGGGTAATGCGACCGCTGGTTAGAGTAATCTGGGTACTGTCGATAAGTGGATCAAATCCAATGGTGTCTCCTGGGTTTGCCGCTGTCACAGCAGCACGTAATGTGCCTGCACCCGCGTCCAGAGTGGATGTTACCAGTATCGTATTTGCCGTCAAAGCTTGAGTCAGCAAAAAAAGAATAATAAGACAAAAATTGTGAGAATATTTTTTAATACTCATGACTAAGTTATTTCACCTTTTAATTGGGGCTCACCTCTTTGACAGAAACTCACTATGGGAAATACATCCTGGATACTATCTTACTGACTACAGACCTCGTAGAAGTTATTGGCCGCACATGTAGCCTCCATGTCGGGCTATTTTTTTTAGTGCAATTATTCTGCCAGATACATCGCTGATCGAGTTATCAACTTCAATTCAGCGTAGTAATGTGTCCGAGCCTCTAGATAAGGTATTATGGTACGCTACGCTAAAGGGAAAGTTGGTGATGCTTACTGCCGTAAATTGAAATGTGGACCAGGTAGTTCAAACTTGTACCTGGGACTTGGCGGTCTTAAGTGCCCACTGGAAGTTGGCTGCACCTGTAGCCGTAAATCCAAATAAGGCGGCTGCATTGAGACTGGACCGTGCTAAAAAGAAATTTACCCCTCCATGCTAAATGGAAGGGTAAACCTTATTCCGAACAATTCCGCAAATCAATATTAGTCGCCTTTCACGATCTTCCGCGTGACCAACTCATCATCGATCCTTACTTGTATCCAATAAATACCAGACGGCTCGTTACGAAGATTAAGTTCTTGCACATGTTTGCCACGGGGTAACTTTTTTGTCACCTGCTCAACTACCCGGCCCAAATTGTCCACGACTTTTACACTGGCTTCTCCTCCCCGATTCAGATTAAATCCTATACTCACGATGTTGACAAATGGATTAGGAAAAATACCGACTCCCGGAGCTATTTTTCGACGACAATTTAACTCGAGATCGAGTGTCTCCGAGTAACTGACCTCACCTTTGTCGAGTAATACTTTAACCCGATACTGATTTAATCCCTGCGCCTGCACATCTTTGTATACATATTCAAGAGTGCGGCTAAAATCCAGTTGAGGATCAACAGAACCAATGGTGGTGAATGGACCGCCATCGCTGGCTCGCTGAATTTCGTATTTGTTCACCTGGCTTTCATGATCTATGCTCCAACTTATGGTATTAATGCATTGACTGGAATGGCCACTTAAACGGGATAACACCAGCGGCAATTCCTCCTTCAATATGACACCAGCATCAATATGCATCAAGATTTCTGAGGTGTCCACCTCTATCAAGTCAGACATCAAAGTGCCGGGGTTGATATCGCTGTCCATGGCTGGATCATCCCCTTGCCACATCATCGTCGGGGCCAAATACTCCGGAAAAGCTATTTCGATTTGGTAGCTACCGGGGAATAAATAGTCAAATGAAAATTGACCCTCTCTGCCACCTTCGGTCCTTGACATGGTGCTATACACCATTTGGGCATTTTGACTCGAATCGATCCAATATAGGTTCACTTGCAGGCTATCTATGCCCACTTCGCTTGATTCCTGTAGTCCATTGGCATTGGCATCAAACCACACCGTATTACCGATAGTGGATGCAGCCAAACTCATATCAAACCCACAGAAAGTGATCATTTGACTTGCTTCGGCGACATTGCCGCAAGCATCTTCCGTCGTCCAGGTCCGGATCAAACCCTGCTGATTGGCATCAGCGGGATTAAGCAGTTGCACTTCATTAAAAGCTACCGGCACTGACCCGTTACAAGCATCATCGGCGAAGACCTCCGCAATCGGTAAATGGGATCCGCCATCACACAGTAAATCCACGGAAGGGGGTACACCCAGCAATTCCGGGGCCATGGTGTCGTACTGATAAACATAAAAGGAATATTCCGCTACATTGCCCGCTCCATCGGTTGCCGTATAACCGCATTTCCATTTTCTATAATACCCCAGTGCATCACAGCTATTGGACGCCAAAAGCTTATCAAAGGTTTCTACTTCAACCGCCGGATTAAGATCCGCCACTTGAATGTCGGCCATGGCTACTGCCGGGTCTTCGCAACTAAACAGGTCCATGCTACCCCCATTGGGAATGTTTTCCAACATCGGATTAATGATCACAATATCCGGAGGAGTCGTATCTCTCACCTGAATCGTTTGACTGGCACTGGCACTATTGAAACAACCATCCGTGGCCGTCCAGGTACGTACCAGGGTAAATGCTCCCGGATTATGGTCGGTACGCACCTCACTAAAGTCCTGATCCATACGCGAACAATTATCGGTGATCAATGCAACCGGAGTGGGGATGGATTCGCCAAAGTTGATGGTCGTATCAGCGGGCACCACGATAACCGGTGGCGCCTCATCGATCAGACGGATGGTCTGACGGTAGCTTGTGGCATTGCCACATCCATCAATGGCCGTCCAGATTCGCTCATAAAAAATACCGCCACAATTCGTACCTCCAGGAACCTCTCTAAAGGACACGGGAACCGGTCCGTCGCAGTTATCTGTAGCGGTTACTGCCGGGACCGGGGGAAGCTCTCCTTCGCAGGCGATGCCGATATCTTCCGGGACACCAGATAATACCGGTCTCTGCAAGTCTTCTTTCCACTGCAAGGTCCTAGCACAGCTAGACTGATTGCCACAGGCATCGGTGGCCGTATACCTGTCGATTCTCGTGAAAAAGCAGCCTTGCTGGGTTGCGGTACCCTGGACGGCAACCACCGTTATCGCTCCACAATTGTCGCTGGCGGTGACATCACCAGGCATTGCATCCGGCACTTCCGGGTTGCAGCCCAGGTCAGCATCTCCGGGACAACTGATGGAAGGTGGAGTAGTGT
>JABDLW010000365.1 GCA_013001805.1 Saprospiraceae bacterium
GCTCAGGCCTACCTCTTAGCCTGTCTATACATGGAGGGGCAGAAGTTGACCTGGTAAAGACCAGAAATGGTTCCGACGTCTTCGTCTCTCCTAACTTCCAGTACATAAGGCAGGGAGCACTTTCCCAGCTTAATATTGGCACGATTTTTAGGTACTATAAGATCGGAACCGGTGCTTGGTATAGACACGCAAGTACAAATCCCGATGCTTTGATATTTTTAATTGAGGGTAGGCAGGATAACATTAGAATCGCCTATTCCTATGACTTTACCTTATCTAAATTGACAAGTTCAGGGGGTGCACATGAGATAAGTTTCATGATCGTATTTAGAACTGAGCAGAAAGAATCAAGATATAATGATTGTTTCAACCTCTTTAGATAATAGATGATGATGGTCAGTCGTTAAGCAAATTGAATCATTACTTATATATCATATTTTAAGCGGATTATTTTCAAATACGAACAATGGGAAAGTACACTAGATTATTATTATTTTTTACCCTCGCTGGTTTAGTGGGCATAGGATGTAAGGATTCAGAAAGATCATCGACCACGGGCTGGAAATATAATGACCAGAAGTGGGGCGGTTTTCAGAAAACGGATTTTAAAGGTCAAATCACTGCACCAAATCTCGTATTGGTTGAGGGTGGTACTTTTACCATGGGTCTAACCCAGGAAGATGTAACTTTTGAATGGAATAACATTCCCCGGAGAATTACCGTACCGTCATTTTACATTGATGAAACGGAAATTGCCAATATCGATTACCGTCACTTTGTGTTTTGGACAAAAAATACTTTTGGTGAGAGCTATCCGAAGAGATATCAGGAGGTGTTGCCAGATACCCTGGTTTGGAGAGAAGAACTAGCCTATAACGAGCCGTTGATTGAAACGTACTTCCGGCACCCATCTTTTGATGACTATCCGGTAGTGGGCGTAAGTTGGAAGCAGGCTACGGAATACTGTAAATGGCGTACTGACCGGGTCAATGAAATGTTAATGATTGAAAAAGGCATTTTAAATCCGAATCCTGAGCAGAAAGACGCGGATAACTTTAATACCAAGTCATACTTAGCTGGTCAGTATGAGGGCAATACCAAGAAAAACCTCAAAGATCAGGTGACGGGTGGAGAGCGCAAAGTAATGATGGAAGACGGAATTTTTGTTCCCAGCTATCGGCTTCCAACGGAGGCAGAGTGGGAATACGCAGCCTTGGGTCTGATTGGTAAAAGGGTAGCTAAACAAGATGAATTGATTAGTGAGCGACGGATCTATCCCTGGGACAACAATACAGCGAGATATAAGCGACGAGATAAGAATCAGGGGAAGATGTTGGCAAACTTTAAAAGAGGTAAGGGAGATTATATGGGACTGGCAGGTAAGTTGAATGACAATTCGCCCTATCCAGGACCGGTACGCTCATTTTGGCCAAACGATTATGGCCTCTACAATATGGCTGGCAACGTAAATGAATGGGTGGCAGATGTTTACCGGCCCCTCACCAGTACCACTCTGCGAGATGAAGATCAGCATGATTTGAATCCATTCCGGGGTAATGAATTTTACGAAGTGGTGAAAGATGAAGAAGGTAAGTTAGCTGAGAAGGATAGCTTGGGTCGGTTGCCCATGCGATTGATTGATTCAGCTGATGCAGCCGCCAGAGACAATTATCATAGGCCTGAGTTACTTGATTACCGGGATGGTGATGAAGATAGCTATGCGGTGTATGAGTATGGCCAGACTACATTGATCAATAAAGAGTCAAGAGTCATCAAAGGGGGCTCATGGGCCGACAGGTTGTTTTGGTTAGCTCCCGGAGCCCGAAGATTTAAAGATGAAAATAAATCTGATAAGACCATCGGCTTCCGTTGTGCAATGGACCGAGTAGGATCTCCTGGAGGAAATGACGTGAAGGGAGGAAACTACTTTAAATCGACAAAGTCTAAGACAAAACGAAAATACAAATAAGAAAATAGAGCTTTTCTTACTTAAAAGTCCTACCATTGATCTGGTGGGACTTTTTACATTTAGGCATGCTTACGATCGAAAGTATTTACGAACTTTTCTCCCGATCTTCAGGGGTATCGACCGATACCAGAAAAATAGAAAAAAATCAGCTGTTCGTTGCCTTAAGGGGCGATCATTTTGATGGTAATGATTATGCTGTCACAGCACTCAAAAATGGCGCAGGAGCTGCCTTGGTAGATAGGTATTCCCTAGCCGATGAACCAGGTTGTTACTACGTGCCAAACACACTTTCGGCGCTGCAAAAGCTGGCACATCATCATCGGAAGCACTTTTCACTGCCGCTGATAGGCATTACCGGAACCAATGGTAAGACCACAACCAAAGAGCTAATCCGTTGTGTTCTGTCTCAGAAGTATCACACTTTGGCAACGGCTGGCAATTTGAATAATCACATTGGGGTGCCACTTACACTTCTGGAGATAACCGCTGGTACTGAAGTCGCTATTATCGAGATGGGTGCGAATCACCCCGGTGAGATCGGCTGGTTATGCAATATCGCAGCGCCGGCGCTCGGTGTGGTCACCAATGTTGGCCGGGCCCATCTGGAGGGATTTCGCACTTTATCCAATATCTGGGATACAAAAATGGCATTGTATCGTTACCTGGATGGCCGGCACTTACCAGTATTGATCAATCAGTCGGAACCATCCTTACATCCTTTGGAGAAAGTTAAGTTCTTCAATGCAGTTCGGTTTGATCCTCAGCATCTCCCTAAGGCTGGAAAATCAGTCTCTTTTGAAATTAGAAGTGAAGACATTGTAGTCAATATCATAACTCAGAATGAGGAACAGCATACAGGCAATGTTGGCCTCTATGGTGAGCATAACGTGCATAACATTTTGACGGCAATAAGTATTGCTTTTTATCTTGAAGTGCCAGTGAAAATGATCATAGCTGGGCTCAAGAATTATTTGTCGAATCAGAATCGATCGCAAATTATTACAAGAGGTTCAAATACATTTTACCTTGATGCATACAATGCGAATCCTACCAGTATGAAAATGGCTCTGAAATTTTTTAGAAATTTAGAAGTCTCAAATAAGATGCTGATTTTGGGCGACATGAAGGAGTTGGGCGAAGATTCAGTTACTGCTCACCGGGAAATTCTTGAGGAAATCAGCCAGTTTGGTAGGATCAAAGCCATCATTTTGGTCGGCCCACATTTTTCCCGGGCACTGTCTGAAATTGGCAAGTTAAAACAACAGATTATTTCCCTGGAAAATGTAAATCAGGTCAGAACTTACCTGAATAGACAAAAACTGCAAGATACGCATGTATTGTTAAAAGCCTCAAGAAGTATTGGCCTTGAGAACATCCTGTGACTCGCCACTTTTTTCATATAGATCAAACCAACCTATTAACCGGTCTGAAAGCATCTGTTCATTTGCCGCTAGCTGATAATCGTAATAATCACATGAAATCAACGGCATGGAGTGGGTTAAATTTGCTTTGAAGTACGGTGAACTTAGCCACCATTTCTGTTCTCTCTCATCTTTTAAGAAGGTTAGTTTTTTTCCATCAATTTTGTGTTCAATTATAAACTTTTGCAGGTCCGCTTCAACCGGCAAACCCATGGGAGTTCTTAGGTTTAATCCATGCATGAAATACCAGATGACAGTAGCTAACAAATTGACCGTTAATGTATTGTCATGTGTTTCTCTCACATAGTCATAAATTGAAAGAATTTCATTCATCTCAGATCGACCTGCGTAGTAAGCCATTTGACATAAGTCCTCGGCGGTAAACCCTGTGGGTGATGTGAGATTTTGGCTAGGTGCTTCCTGGTTTTTAAGTGCATTGAGACTAAT
>JABDLW010000381.1 GCA_013001805.1 Saprospiraceae bacterium
ATGCAAGGCTATGTATTTGTGGAACCAGATGCCATCGATATGGATGAAGAATTAGCATACTGGATCCAACTCAGTCTTGATTATAATCCATTGGCAAAATCAAGTAAGAAGAGTAAAAAGTAGTTCACGTTTGCATACCTGCAAGTAAGGGGTGAGGCTTGAAATTTTTACTAAAACCACTTTCCCCATTTCATATAGGTAATTTCGGACTAAGACGCAAAATCACTCCCGGGTTATTTAGAACCACATATATCGCCCCATCGGGTCCGGTGGTAACATCACGAACTCTTCCGGCATTTTTCAAAATAGTCTGCTGGTACATTACCCGATCTTTCTCTATATCTAAAAGCTGTAATTCTTCCATTTTTAAAGCCCCGACTAAGAGTTGATTTTTCCATTTAGGAAAAAGATCACCAGAATAGAAATCCAAACCACAAGCTGCAATCGATGGCTTCCAGTATAAAATTGGTTGCTCCATGCCCTCCTTGCGAAAAATATCGGTAATAATTTCGCCATTGTAATTGATTCCATAACTAATCACCGGCCAGCCATAATTTAGACCTAACTGCACCAAATTGAGTTCGTCGCCTCCCAGGGGTCCATGTTCTGTATTCCAGACCTCGTCAGTCTCCGGATGCACTGCCAGGCCCTGAGGATTTCGATGGCCATAGGAATAAATTGATTTTATTGCATCCTGTTGATCCACAAAAGGATTTGATGCCGGAATTCTGCCATCAGGATAAATGCGATGCACTTTTCCATTAGGTTTGGTGATATCCTGGGCATGGTCGGAAGCGCCGCGATCTCCTATGCTAAAATATAAATAGCCCTTCTTATCAAAGACAATGCGACTCCCGAAGTGCTGGCCGGCAGTTCGATAGCTGTCATGAGGTGCCTCAAAAAGGACCTGCTCATCCTGCCAAGCCTTGTCTCTGATGTGTCCCCGCACGATGGAAGTCATGGCTGGTGCCAAATCCTCTCCATCTCGCTTTGCGATGGGATGACTAAATGCTAAATAGATCCAAGCATTCGATGCAAATTCGGGATCAATCGCTACGTCCAGTAAACCACCCTGTCCATTTGATCGCACCTGTGGAATTCCTGCAATGGTATCAGGTAAGAGGGTATTATTTTCGATAATCCTCAGCCTTCCTTCTTTCTCCGTTACATACCCATTGCCTGCACTGGTAAAAACAACACTCCAGGGAGTTTCAAGTCCTTCTGCCAAGATCTCTACGTCTACCAAATAATCCTGTGTCTCCAGTTGAGTTGGAATGGGAGGTTTACTGATACCCAATCTCTCCTCCTCGCGTTGCAAGTAATTTACCAGTGTGTCAATTTCGGCATCAGCCAAAACTGAACCCCAGGAAGGCATTCCATGGTGTGGGTGGCCGAATTTAATGGAGCGAAAAATATCATTACGCCGAGAGCCAAATTGCCATGAACCGTCTAATAGACTCTGTGCAATGTTTCCCTTAAGATCGTCACCATGACAGGAAGCACATAATTTAGAAAAGTCATCCGGCACCTGATTATTGGAGGCTATGTCCTGTCCTGTATTGGTACAGGCTGGAATTAGAATTACTGCAAGCAGGATGGTCACAGAAAGCAGGGAGTTGATCAAATTGCTCATTTCTCTATATTTTAAAGCGGGACAAAAATTGTGCAAGACATAATGATTGGCTTTATCTCCGATAAAGGTCCATCATAAGTCAGAGCGCCATGTCACGCCAGTTTCTCAATAGTCTGTAAAGAACGATATTTTTTTTATAAAATCCCGGGACTCTGATTATGTGGATCAATCACCCATTTTCCCGTGGGAAAGTTTATTTTTCCGAATTATGCTTGTCAGAGAATTATTCCCAAGCTCAACTTATCCTGGAAAGTCTGAAACCGCCCAGGAGGTAAAGTAGTAGTGCGGTAGAGAGGGAGAGCACAAATGGGTGTGGCACAACCAAAATATGTGCAAAAAGCACATAACTAATGACACCTCCCACTAAGGATAGCATCGCTGAGTACTCATTGCCAAACTGACTATAAAGCGCAAAAATCACCACTACTACCAAACCAGAGCTTCCAAATGCCGAAGCCTCCGCAACCAAATGATAGACCCCATCTGCCGATAGTGCGAGTAGACAGGAAATGACGCCAAAAAAAACTACACTTCTTCTTGCTAATTGAAGTTTGGTTGCGTCACTCACTTCAAAGTTCTTTTGCAGCAGAAACGGCACCACGATGTTATGTGAGGTCAAACTGCCGCAAGTCAATAATGCGCTATCCACCGTTGAGAGTATGGCAGAAAGAAGAGCCCCCAAAAGCAAGATGTAAAGGAAATGTGGCAGGTATTTCTGAGCCATCAGTGGTAAAATCTGCTCGGCATGTTCAAGATTGGTAATGGCCAGTGGACCAACCAGACCAATGAAGACTGGAATCAAACCAAGCAAAATATAACCCGCAAAGGCAGCAATGGAAGCCCTTCGGGCAATTCTTGCTGTTTTTGAGGCGATAGCCCGGGTGACCAGTTCAGCAGCCACCAGCGACCCCAGTACAGGAACACTCCAGGATTCCACCAGATCCATGATGGACAATCCAGGTACTTTCATGCTTAACCGTTCACGAGGAATTGCCTGTAAAAGTGACGGGCCATCCGAGAACAACATAAAAAGGAATAAAGTCACCAAACCAAGTACCAGAGCACCTCCTTGTATCAGGTCGGTCCAGGCATCTGCCAGGAAGCCACCCAGGTAGGTGTAGGCTATAATAAATACAGCGGCCAAAGTTATCATCAGATCCACATTGGTTCCAGACATGGCAGCTAAAATTTGACCAAAAGCCCGAATTTGAGCTCCCGCCCAAAGCAGAGAAGTGGGGATCATAATAATCGATGCCGTCTTCTCCACTACAGATCCATATCTGATTCTGAAGAGATCACCTAAGGTCGTAAGTTTCAGCTTCCAGATTGGGACAGCTATAAATAGCCCCATAAATAAAATGCACAGTGCATAACCAAATGGGTCGTGAGTTCCCCCGGAAAGGCCATCCAGATACACTCGCCCGGATGCACCAATACAGGTCTCCGCCCCAAACCAGGTAGCAAAAATGGAAAAGGTAGCCAGCCCCATACCCAAACTGCGACCCCCGATCAAATAATCCTCCTCCGTTTTAATGCGCCGCGAAATATAATACCCAAGTGCAAATTGAGCGGCCAGATAGACTGCGAGTGCAAAAAGTGTCATAGAATGGGCTCCATTTTCGAATTGGAGCTCCATGATACCTATTATATGACTCGTATCAAAAACTATTTATTGAGTGCGTATCGAAATACGCAGTATTTAGTTGGCGATTTTACTATTTTAGGATCAAAGCAATAGGTTAAAAAATAAAGATGCACTGGATATTCAAGCTCTGTCTAATCCTTTCTAC
>JABDLW010000391.1 GCA_013001805.1 Saprospiraceae bacterium
TAGTAAGACAGATAACCTTTTGTCATGGGTGGAAAGAAAACAAATCTATCGCAGTACAAGTTGGATGAGACTGCTACTAAGGAAGTAAAAATCGGAGTAGTTACATCGGAGTGGAATTCCGAGGTCACGCAGCAGTTACTTTCCGGCTGCAAGGAAACCCTGACGAGTGAGGGTATTCCTGAAGACAATTTGTATTTTATTCAGGTTCCCGGTGCTTTCGAACTTCCGGTAGGGGCACGAATTCTCGATGATAAATACAATCTGGATGCAGTGATCTGCCTGGGATGTGTGGTAAAAGGTGAGACCAAGCACGATGAATATATTAACCTGGCAGTAGCGCAGGGACTCATGCAGTTAAGTGTTCTTCGATCTAAACCTTTTGTCTTCGGCTTATTAACTACCAATGACATGGACCAGGCAAAAGATCGTGCAGGAGGCTCTCGCGGTAACAAAGGGGTTGAAGCGGCAGCAACAGCCCTGCAAATGATTCAAATTAAAAAGGAATTGAAATCAGCAAGTAGAACAATTGGCTTCTAGGAAATGAAACTGACATCGGTTGAGGCGGGAAGATTTATGCTGGATGGCGGAGCTATGTTTGGTGTAGTACCCAAAAGGTTATGGAATAAATTAAATCCTGCCGATGCTGACAATATGTGTTCCTGGACTATGCGGAGTCTTCTGATAGAGACCAACGGCCGAAAAATACTGGTAGATTGTGGCATCGGATTTAAGCAAGGTGAAAAATTCAGATCGCACTTTTATCCACATGGTACTGAGTTGGACACCTCCCTGGAACAAGTTGGCGTGCGTCCCGAAGAAATCACGGATGTATTTATCACACACTTTCACTTTGATCACGTGGGAGGGGCGCTAATGCTCGATACTGCCGGTAAGATAACCCCGACTTTCCCTAATGCCATCTACTGGTCTAATGAGGTACACTACAAATACGCATCCGATCCCAATGCACGGGAAAGGGCAAGCTTTCTCAAGGAGAATTTTCTACCCTTGCAAGAGCAGGGTTATTTAAGATTCATTGACAATCAAGCGGACGATGTGGAATGGATGCCCGGTATCAAAGTTCGA
This sequence comes from Saprospiraceae bacterium, assembly GCA_013001805.1. GTDB lineage: Bacteria > Bacteroidota > Bacteroidia > Chitinophagales > Saprospiraceae > JABDMH01. The sequence goes on from JABDLW010000391.1 coordinate 1,087, forward strand.
TTTGTACACGGCCACACGGCAGCACAAATGCTGTTATTAATCGAAAGTGCTGAAACAACAACGGTTTTTTGCGCTGACTTGATTCCATCGGCATGGCACATTCCCCTACCCTATATCATGGCTTATGACATGCAGCCCATGCTCACACTTGAAGAAAAGGAACGACTGCTCCACGAGGCAATTTCCGAAAATTGGACATTATTTTTCGAACATGATCCAGTCACCGAGCAGGGTTATGTTGAACTGGATCAAAGGGGAAAATACCAGCTCAAAAAGTAAGCATACACTTCCCGCCTGAAGAACTTTACTGTGTCACCCCCTTCCATTTCGACCGGGTTACTTCCCCCAAAGTAGGTTGACAAGTCTTCCCTGAGTGCATCGAAACCATCTAACTTGGTTCGATTATTTGTTTATGTCCCAAAAGCATGAATTTGTGCTGCACGACCCATTTACCCCGAAAATGTTTTAATAAATAAAGGGCATTACAATGGAACCTTGCTTGATAACTACGGTGCTTAAAATAATCCCATGCTTGATAAAAAGCCTTAGGCTCTAAATCCCGGAAAGCGATGGTCATGTGTGGATGAAATGCATTACGTACCTTTGAATTAATTTCCCATTTCTCTTTTAAATGTTCACTTAATGCTTTTTGAAGGGATTCAAGATCTCGATTTTTGACGATATCCACATAAATAACACGTGGTTTGAAACAATCGAAGTTGAGAAGTTCCAAATCAAAGCATCGCTTTGTCAAAGACCACACGATCAAATCATTTACCAGGTGATGCATGTCAGCATCATGCTTCCAAAATGGCGGGATGAGCGTAATATGTGGCGGGGATTTAAGGGCATGTATACTGCCATACCGGTCTGCAATAACATGCTTAAATGCAGTAATTTCCTCTGCGGTGGAAGGCGGAGGTAGGACAGCAAGGAAATATAGGCTTTCTGGCATTGGTGAGATCTGGGCTCTTTATCTGTTGTATCTTTAGAATAAAATTTTGATTCTCCATCATGAAACTGTCCCAGAGAAAATATCGTAAATATACCAGTTGGTCAAATTAAAAAGTCGCCCTGATGAAATTTCATATTTATATCACCATTGTAGTAGGGACGATATCGGTTATGTGTCAAAATCCTAAACGAGTTTTGCCGTCCATGGAGCAAAAGGCTGTGTCCGATCAGGACTTGCCATATCAGGATATGTTTAAGCCTTTGGATGGAATTTGGTCGGGCACATTCAGAATTTATGAAAACCCAAGTGGTCAGGAGATTCTGGGGGATAGGGATGGTCCCATAGTGCTTGACTCGAATCAAATCAAAACGTTTGATCTGATCTCCGCGATTCAGGTTCGACAAAAATACCAATCGCTGACGCCTTATTACCAAACAGTCGAAATCAGGGATACCTATCATGGAGATGGAGACACAACATTAGTTGAATCTTTCGGAGTAAATAAAATTGAAAATGGTAGAATTTGGTGTATCGTAAAAAAGCCAGATGAGCAAATCATTCACGAAGGAAGTTGGGAAGCCCCTCACACCATCATTTGGACCAGGTGGGAGAAACAGCCACTTAAGAAAGAATATTTTCGGGAGACGGTGATGGAGAATACTTATACCATTCTGGGTTATGGGTATTATGGTTCTGATGATCCCGAACTGGCCCCTAAAACCTGGTTTATTGGAAATTATGCCCGCTTGTCCGATTATTTCAGGTAGGCACAATAAAAAAATCCCTCTTACGGGGGACGCAAGAGGGATCAACCAAACTTACAAAATCGGTAAAGGGATGTTGAACCGAACACTTACGTGAACTATAAAATTAATATATATTTTAGCATCGTGCTCGTTCTTAACATTTTTAACTTCTTCTTTTCATAATTGGTTCAAAACCCAGGATTTGGATTTGCGTATTTATTTTGTTGATTGAACTCAGCGTGAATCAGCATGCCAGTACCAAGGACTGCGAACAACTGTAGACACCTGGTACTGAAACTCATTTAGCACCTGAGGAATCATCATCACTTCCCAGCCCATCGCTCCTGGCTCCTTCTTTTTTAGAGCAGGAAGAAGCTGAATCCAGTAACCCGGCTAATCGATCACAATCATCCGTTTTGTAGCAACATAATCACCCGCATGCAGTCGATAATAAAGGACACCGCTTTGTCGCAGGTCAGCTCTTTGAAATTCCACTGTGTTGTATCCCTTAATAAATGCGCCCTGAATGGATTTGAGCATTCTTCCGGTCACATCAAATACTTCAATACGGGCATCCATGGATTGTGGCAGAGTAAATCCGATTTGTGTCGCTACCTGGAATGGATTAGGTTGATTTTGTTCCAAATCATATCCTTCCCCAATAAAGTTACCCAGTCCGAAGGCGTCGCCAGAAACAGCATTGCTCTGGTGACCAGCCATTTTTTTGCGGCCAGCTACGGCATTGGTCATAGAGGGTGTCATTTCCTCGGTCACCATCACTTGCTCACCGGTGCCCTGCGTGGTGCAGCCACTTCCATCCCCCTGTACCACCAGGA
>JABDLW010000411.1 GCA_013001805.1 Saprospiraceae bacterium
GGATGGCACGTTCTTGCTTGAAATCGCAGGCGATGAGGCCATCTTAAACCTTACCTACCTGGGGTACCGCTCTGAGACCGTCATTGTCAACCAGGATAATACGATTGTGAACCTGCAATTGCGCGAAGATATAGCCAATCTCGATGAAGTCGTGGTGACTGGCTTAGCTTCAACCGTAAAACGGAGCAACCTGGCCAACTCCGTGGGTTTTATCGATGGGAAGACCCTGACCGGGACGACTGTACAATCAACCATGGATGGTGCACTGTACGGCAAATTTAAAGGCGCCAATATCTCAGCCAATTCAGGTGCGCCGGGAGGTGGCATATCCATAAAGTTGCGGGGTGTGACCTCACTCACGGCCAGCTCACAACCACTATTTATCGTTGATGGTGTTTATGTCGACAACTCCGCCATTAAGGCTGGATTTGACATTGTCACTAAATCACAAGCTGGAGGAAGCACCAATGTTCAGGATGACCCCTCAAACCGGATTGCTGATTTAGATCCCGAAGACATTGAAACCATTGAGGTTCTCAAGGGTGCCTCCGCAGCGGCGATCTATGGGTCCAGGGCTGGTGCCGGTGTTGTAATTATCACTACTAAAAGAGGAAATTCAGGAAAGACACAAGTTCGGTTATCGCAATCTATTGGCACTAATTTCTTAATTAGAAAAATGGGACAGAGGTCCTGGGATGCTGCCAAAGTGGAGAGCTTTTTTGGGGCAGATCAAGTACCTGTGTTTCAGGCAACGGGATCGCTTTTCGACTATGAAAACGAATTATATAACAATCCAGGATTGATGTCCACGTCACGCATCAGTATTAGTGGAGGAAATGATAAGACAAAATTCTTTGCAGGAGGTACCTATAAAGATGATGCGGGAATTGTCCAAAATACAGGTTACGAAAAATCGTCTATTAGATTGAATCTTGATCACAAAGTTGCCGACTGGATTGATGTTGGAATTAGTTCAAATTACATTAGCTCATCTGCGGATAGAGGTTACTTTAATAACGATAATTCTGGTACTACTTTAGGTGTTTCATTTGTTGGGACTCCGTCCTGGATCGACCTCCATTCTGATGTAGACGGCAATTTTCCGAATAATCCAGTCGCTTCCGCCAATTTCTTGCAAACTGCGACTCAGGTGACGAATAATGAGAATGTGAACCGCTTTATAATGGGAACAAATGTGAGAGCGAGAATATTCTACAACGCCAGAAATTCTCTAAATTTCATTTTGAGAGGTGGCATCGACTATTACACATTTGGGACCACAGCAATATTTCCCCGCACTCTTCAATTCCAAAAGGATGGTAACGGCACTAATGGTGCTTCCATTCAAGGAAGGACCACCAATTCCAATAAGACCTACTCGGCCTTTCTGGTACATACCTATAGTGGAGAGAGAGGGATTGGATTTCGCACACAAGTAGGACTCACCGCTGCTGATTTCGATCAAAATACGATTCGAAATTCAGCAACTTTCCTGATAGGTACGCAATCAAACCTGGACCAGGCTGGATCGATACAAATACAACAGAATATTATCGATCAAAAAGATCGTGGATTTTTTATTCAGGAGGAATTCAACTTGCAGGATAAAATTCTAATGACCGCGGGTGTAAGGGGAGACAAATCTTCCAATAATGGAGACGCCAATAATCTCAACTACTATCCCAAGGGATCCGTCGCTGTCAATTTGCACGAATTTCAATTTTGGAACTCATCTGCCATTGATCTTTTTAAAGTTAGAGTTGCCTACGGACAATCCGGGAATTTCCCCCGATTTGGCGCTATTTTCACTCCCTTAATACCCACCAATTTTGCTGGCACCACCGGATCAGTGATTGGCTCAACCCGGGGTAACAGAGCTCTGGGCCCTGAGAAGCAAACCGAAATTGAAGCAGGATTTGATCTGGGTATTTTTAATAACAAGGTACTTTTAGACTTCACTGTTTATCGAAAGAACATTGATGATCTTGTGCTCGATGTAGACGTACCAACCAGTAGTGGATTTTCCAGAAAGTGGACTAACGTAGGTCAAATAAACAACTGGGGTATTGAAGCAGGCATCTCAGCTTTCGTTCTGAGAAAGGAAAACCTTGCCTGGGAAACGATTGCCAATTTTTGGCTAAACCGGGCAACGGTTGAACGTCTGGATGTTCCTGCCTATAATACGGGGGCGTTTGGTGCTACATTAGGCACATACCGCATTCAACGGGGCGAAAGTCCTACACAAGTTGGAGGCATCGGGACGACAGGAGACGATGATGGCGATGGTTTCATTAAATATGGAGATGCCGAACCAGATTTCCAACTGTCGTGGCTAAATTATGTGACCTATAAACAGTTTCAGCTTTCGTTTCTCTTCCATTGGAAGGAAGGGGGTGAAAACGTAAATTTAACTACTTTACTAAGTGACTTATTTGGAACTAGTCCGGATTTTGATGACAAGGACCTGGATCCGAGCGGCACAATGTCGAATGGAGATTTTCGACTGAACGCGTTGGGAGTTACCGCAGCACCCTGGATTGAAGATGCGGGGTATTTGCGACTACGTGAAGTCGGATTATTTTATAATATTCCCCGGGCTAAGTTGAGCGAAATATTTGATCTTCGTCTCGGAGTCACAGGCAGAAATCTATGGCTTAAATCAAACTATAATAGTTATGATCCAGAGGTTTCAAATTTTGGATCAAATGCCATTTCATCGGCCGTCGAAGTTACTCCCTTCCCTGCCTCCCGGAGTATCCACTTTAATGTAACGGCTACATTTTAAATCTCAAAACTTCAAAAATAAAACCATGTATAAGTCATATATAAAAATAAATAAATGTTTCTGGGCCGGCCTGCTTTTCATATTGATGGTTGGCAGTCAGTCATCTTGTGAAATAAATGATTTGGTTGACCCCAATAATCCTGACTTGAACAACATCGAATCGAATGCCTCTTTAAGTGAAATGCAGAATCTCGTAGATGGTATTGAATCCTGGATGCGCGATCGACTCGGCACCTATTTGGATGGTGTTGGCGTCATTGGCCGGGAATATTATCGATTTTCGGGTTCTGATCCCAGATTTACCTCAGATTTACTAGGAAAAGGAAGTGCAGTACTCGATAACAATACCTTCTATACCACAAGGCCCTTTGAATCTCGATACCGGACAGTTAAGAACGCCAACATCCTTTTAGATGCAATCGCAAATACCCGAGCGACCGTAACAACAGAACAGGTAAGCGCCACAAGAGGGTTTGCAAAAACAATTCAGGCCCATCAATTACTCCAAGTATTGATGCGTCAATACACTTGCGGAATCAGAATTGATGTCACCGATCCCGACAATTTGGGTCCATTCCTGGATTTTGAGGCCTCACTCAATGGACTGGAATCTATATTAAATGATGCTAATAATGATTTGCAGAGCGGAGGAGGTGCTTTCCCT
>JABDLW010000425.1 GCA_013001805.1 Saprospiraceae bacterium
TGGCTGATGTTATGTCGGATCGGGAACAAATGGCTCCGGTATATTTTATTGGAGCGATTGAATTTGGTTTTATTGCCACCATGCCGCCAGATGACGGTGGTACGGTTTCCGATTATCCGGAGTTTGATTTCTTCCTGGGTGGCGGTTTGAATAGCCATGTGCAAATACCTCCACCTGCGATATTGCCGCAGGCCCTGATCAAAGGGGATGATCCCAATTGTGGACAAAATTGTGCCGGACAAATGAGATTTATGTTGAGTACCGATCGAGGCAACTATTTTCGTGCCGGGACGACAGAATTTCCTTTGACAGTTAAAATGGGCTTGGGCGATCTGGTAGATGTACGCGGTAAAATGTATATGATGATAGGTGATGGAGTGCCGACCGCCTTGCCAAATCTACCCGATCCGATACCAACTCTGTTAAGCAATCTGGCTGAAAGTGATGATGCATCACTGCTTAATGAAGGACTGGCCAACAATACGGCACGCGAACGCACCGGAGTCTCAGTCAATTACGATTTGGGATCTACGGGAATGGGATTTGCCTACGGAGAGCAATACAGTGCAGAAATTGGCATCGAAAGCAGCATACTTACCGCCAAACTGAATGCCGTGGGCGGTTTTGATGCAAATATCAGCGATGTTGGTGAGATGTGCGACGGTGGGGGAGGGATTGAGGTAAGAAATCTGGACGGATCTACTTCTCACTGGTACGCCATGGGCCAAGCCTACGCCGGAATTCAAGGTGAACTCTCAGTAAAGGATATTCTTTTTGGCTCAAACCAGGTCATACCCATTCTGGACATGGGTGCAGTTTTAGTGGTCAGTGCCGGGTCACCAAACCCCACGTACATTCACGGTGTGGCTGGAGTCTATCTCAATGTATTTGGTGGTATGATCAAAGGGAAAAAATACTTCCAGGTTTCGATGGGTGAGAAGTGTGTGCCTCCGGGAATCAATGACCCATTCAATAATGGCAATTTTATTGCGTACACCAGGCCAGACCAAGGTGAACAGGAGGTCAATCCTTTCACCATTCCTGAAGTAGGATTTAATATCGAAATGAATAAATCTTTTTCATTCCAGGAAATTAATGATGATGGAAGCGCCGGGGCCCTGGTAAATTATACTCCGTTTCTCCAGGAATTTTACCTCAAGCATGGTAACACGACAATACCTTGCACCCAGAAATGGACTCCCTCTCAGACCATTTGCAAATGTGAAACGGATCTATTGCAAGCCAATACAGACTACACGCTACATGTTAAGTTTGCCGTCCAGGGAAATAATTACACGGAGACATTAGACCATCAATTTCGCACCGGACCTATGCCGGATGCTATACCCGATACCTGGGTGGATGTGACTTACCCGGTAAAAAGGCAAAGATATTTTCACCAAAATGAACGCAGAAAGTTTGTACGATTTACACAAAACCTCAAGTCATTTTTTAACACCGGAATGGGCCTGCAATTGCCATCGGGAATCACCTCTTATACACAAAATTACTCTGTGCGCATCAGCGATTTAGCAGGTGAGGTGCACTATGAAAGGAATATCTCCGGCCAATTGGCATCTCAATCAACGATTCAAACGATTCACTTTCCCAATGAAAGCTGGAACCTTGCACCAAATAAGGTTTATAAATTGGCCATTGTCAAAAGTGGCTCCAATGGTCTAATGACCGCGCAATTGGCTTATAATAGTACGGCTTTTAATCAGATTGTGGCGAATGCTCAATTCAGTCAAAACCAGCAGGATTCACTTGTTTTTGAATCGCAATTGAATGTTGATGAGGGAAATCAGGGAAAAACCAGCAAAGAAGTTGAAGTGATTACCTGGCATTTTAAAACCAGTAATTATGACCGTCTCAGTGAAAAACTCAACGCCGGAGACATCGTTTTGGAAAACGGATATTTTTATATCGATGTGCCGGAGCCTTTTGATGTGTTTGATATCTATGGAGACACCCGGATCAAGCCTTTGGTGCAAATCAGGCATTCGCTAAACTCGGCACCGTATCAAGGTCTAAAAAATGATTATTTGCAAGCAATTATTAGTTTGAAAAATAATCTAAACAGTAGTAGTTACTCCATTCATTCCGGTAACGCTATAAATAAAACATCCGCATTTAAACTCAGTAATTACTCTTTGCTCAGCACCAGCTCTGTATCTCTATTGAGAAAATTTTCATCGACTAATGCTCAGCAAAATATAAGTCTGAATCTGTCCTATCCAAAATCGGATTTAAATGAGAATGCATATCTGGAATATTTCACGTCGGCAAGTAAATACCGTTATTTTAGTCTGGATCCGGGCACTACACTGGTCAAGTCAGCCTTAAACAATAGTGAATGTGGTTTGCAAAGTGGAAATAATGCTATGCAGTATTATGTAGGAACTAATATGTCTGCCGTGGAGAACGCTGTCTATAATTATACCACGAGCTCCTATCGCTATCGCATTGATTTTAGTCCTACGGTATGGACGGAGTACGCCCTCAAAAATATCGCAGCACAGGCCAATAATTTATTATGGCAGCAGCCTTATGACCAATACTATAGTATGGGAAGTGTGGTGAGGAAGATGGTTCAGGCAAAGAATATGAATCTCTGGACTCAACTCGAACAGCAAAGCGATCATTTTTATGAAAACATAGGCTACAATTACAGCGGCGCTTTGGATCATATTCGTAGTTACTATCACGGTAATGATTTTAGATTTAATTTTCGCTTTGCGGTCGATTTAAAAAATACGAATGCAAAATATCAAGGCACCACAAATGTAAATTTGGATAAGACCTACATCGATCCCAACGCTCCCGTCAATATCATAATAAGGTACACTCAATTAAATTGGTAATTATGAAAATAATACTTGCGATATTTAGTGTGTTTCTATCCACTGCATTGTACTGTCAGCCTGACACCAACCTTTTGCTACGTGGTAAGGTGAGCGATGACGTTGTCCTTCTGCGTTGGGCACCGACAAATCCAGCGATTTGGCAAGCTGGAAATGACCGGGGATATGTGATCCTGCGAAGCAAATTAGACATCGACCACGAAGCTTATGAGGTGCTGGACACGGTTCGACCTGCTACTCTTCAGAAATTTCAAGATAAAAAAGACCACATCAATCCGGCCATGTTAAATCTAGGTGCTAATGCTTTGTTTTCTTCGTACCTGGAAGGTGACGCTATTTCGGCGGAACAGAATTTGGAAAGCCGCTTTACCAGTGCATTGTATGCAGCTGACATGGATGCACTTACAGCGGAATTGTTGGGTTTGCGCTATATTGACCAGGACGCGCAGCCAGGACAAAAATATCAGTATGTAGTCATTGCAACCGGGTCTGAAGTTCCGATTTCATCAGCGACGGTCATGATTGATATGATGGCTGCCAGTATTCCTGCCCCGATCCTGATTACCGATGTGGTCGAAGATGAAGGAAAAGTAAATTTAGTGTGGCAAACCCATCCAAGGTTTCCCGAGTATACGGCCTACTACATTGAAAGATCAGAAAATGGCTCGGATTTTAAACGA
>JABDLW010000435.1 GCA_013001805.1 Saprospiraceae bacterium
CACTGGAAGTGGGCGACTTTATTCATACCTTTGGCGACGTGCACCTTTACACTAACCACATAGAACAAGCCCGGGAGCAATTGCAACGAACCCCGCGTGACCTGCCGGCAATGACGTTAAATCCAGACAAGAAGAGTATATTCAATTTTGTATACGAAGACTTTAACCTAACCAATTATGAACCTTATCCCCACATCAAAGCCGCCGTGGCCGTTTAATAGTCGCACCTTATTTAGAAATCATCTAAATAATTGCAGTGATTCGTAATTCTTGCTATTAAAAATAAACGAATCGTATTTTTGCCAGCAAATTTACCAGACCTGTACTACTAAACAGATTAAGAATGATATATAAGTCGCTACTAGTCAGACTTTCATCTTTGGTTTTATTGCTTGGTCTTACGCTTTCGGTGACTGCTCAACCTTCAGCCGATGCAGGTAAGACTCTTTTTAGAAACCAATGTGCCAGCTGCCATAATAAAAATATGGTACAAGCCCTGACCGGACCTGCTCTCGGAGGCGTACAGGAGCGTTGGGCTGAATTTCCGGAGACTGATTTATATGCATGGATCAGGAACTCTATTGCATTGGTTGAGTCCGGTCACCCCAGGGCGGTACAGGTCTACAACGAGTACAATAAGCAGCAGATGCAGGCTTTTCCCAATCTGACCGATGATGATATAGCCTCCTTACTGCTGTATATTGATGGCGTCTACAATGGGACCTATGGCGTGCAACCCGGTGTGCCCACACTGGCTGATGGAACACAACCCGGTGGGACAGGAGGAATATTTTCCGGTAATCTTTTCTATTATTTGATTTTTGCGTTTCTCATTGCCCTGGCATTGATTCTCTCCAGAGTCCTTGCTAAGCTCAAATACATGTCCGATGTTCAGGAAGGAATTCCAACGGAGGGACCTCCCTCACTTTGGTCTACCTTGACTTCTAAAGGAACTATTGGTATCATCATTTTTGCCCTGATTGTGCTGGGAGGATATACCACGGTAAACAATGCTATTGGTCTGAACCGCATGCAGGACTACCAGCCGGAGCAACCCATAAAGTTCTCACATACTACCCATGCCGGACTTAATCAGATTGATTGTCAATATTGCCACGATGGTGCGCGTAGGAGTAAACATTCTGTAATCCCGGCTACCAATACATGCATGAATTGTCATAAAGCGATTGAGGTTGGTTCGAAATATGGCACAGCAGAGTTGACGAAGATTTTTGCCAGCATAGGTTACGATCCGCTTAAGGACACCTATATCGAAGACTACGAATCCTTAAGTGAGGATGAAATCAAAAAGATCTATACGGCCTGGATTGCCAATAATTACGTTTTGGAAAATGGCAAGTTAGACCGCAAAGGTGAGCGGATAATGGAAGAAGAGTGGGAAGGGATTGTATCTTCTTTGACTTCAGATACAAAACCGCAGATACAGGGCCCAATAGAATGGGTAAGAATTCATAATCTGCCGGATCATGTTTACTTCAATCACTCGCAGCATGTCACAGTGGGGAAAGTGGAATGTCAGCAGTGCCATGGCCCGGTTGAAGAAATGGAAGTTGTGAAGCAATATGCTCCCTTGAGTATGGGCTGGTGTATAAATTGTCATCGTGACACCGAAATTGATTTTACGGGCAATGAATACTACAGCACCTACGAGCAATATCATAAAGAGATTCAGGAAGGCACCAGATCGGGTGTTACCGTCGAGGAAATTGGTGGACTTGAATGTCAAAAGTGTCATTATTAATGAAGAAGATTATTGAGAAGAAAGCAATGAAGCAAAACGAGCATATATGGATCAGTGCGGAAGATCTCACCGGTGATGAGGCATTAGTCAAAGAAAGTAAGCAGGAGTTTTTTAATCTACCAGTTTTAAATGACCTGGCAGATGAGAAAAAAGTCAGCGAACATTCAGCAAACACCAACCGGCGTGATTTCCTCAAATACCTGGGCTTCAGTCTGGGTACCGCGACCGTTGCAGCAGCATGTGAGACTCCAATTAGAAAGGCCATCCCATATGTAATAAAGCCTGAAGCCATCGTACCGGGAGTAGCCACATACTATGCAAGTTCTTTCGTGCGTGGAGGTGATTTTTGTCCGATTCTTGTCAAGACGCGGGAAGGACGGCCTATTAAAATTGAAGGCAACACCATGGCCACCAGGATGGGGGGAGGGACAAGCGCCAGAGCTCAGGCTTCGGTTCTTGATCTCTATGATGTAGCCCGGTTGCGTAAACCCAGTATGAAGGATCCCGATGGGATCATTTCAGATTTAACCTGGGCAGACCTCGATGATGCGGTTGTTAAAGGTCTGGCTGCATCGAAATCCATTCGTATCGTGGCGCACACGAATATCAGTCCTGTTTTTCATGCCAGCGTACAGACGTTTCTTGAAACTTATCCCAATGCCAGGTTAGTGACTTACGACCCGGTATCTTCTTCCGGGGCCTTGTTGGCGCATGAACTTGCTTTTGGTATCCGGGAATTACCGGGATATCAATTTGACCAAGCAGCACTGGTTGTAAACTTTGGAGCCGATTTCCTAGGTACCTGGATTGCACCCACAGCTTTTGCGGCACAGTTTATGTCGAGGCGGAAACTGAAAGGTGCCGATGCCAGCGATATGAGTCGCCTGGTGCAGTTTGAAAGTAATATGTCATACACCGGTTCAAATGCAGATCATCGGGTTTTGATCAAGCCGAGCGAGCAGGGTCTGGCGATTGCAAAGTTGCACAACGCTATCGCACAAAAAATGGGTACACCATTGATCGATATAAATGGCAGCCTTACCAACCCTAAAGCGGAAGATGCCATAAATGCCGTCGCTGATGAACTCGCTCTCACCAAGGGTAGCTCTATTGTCCTGTCTAACTCAAATAATACGGCTGAGCAAGCTTTGATCATTGCAATTAACCAGGCCTTAGGCAACTACGGCAGCACACTGGATTTAGCACATACTTCCTTGCAGCGTAGAGGCATTGACGGCGAAATGGGCAATTTCATCTCTGATTTAGCAGCGGGGAGTGTTGATGCGGTGATCTTTGTGGAAGATGCAAATCCTGTCTACGATCATCCCCGGGGTAGCGAAGTAGCTGAGGCATTAGATAATACCCCGCTGAGTATTGCCCTTACCAGCATGCCGAGCGAAACTCAAGATATTTGTCGTTATACGGTTGCAACACCACACTACCTCGAATCATGGGGTGATGTGAATCCGGTACGGGGATTTTATGGCGTAGTACAACCAACGATTAGCCCCTTGTTTGATACACGTCCGGCAGCCCAATCAATTGGGGTCTGGGCAGGTAGTGA
>JABDLW010000258.1 GCA_013001805.1 Saprospiraceae bacterium
GCACCATAAAGCTCTCTTTTAATTTGCTTGCTAAATCGACCCAGAAGCACCAGATTTATTATGAAAACCAATGCGATATAATTAAGAAACTGAGGTTGCAACGTAAAGGCAAACACCAATATGAGACTAAAAAGTAACATGGGTAAGAGATACATGAAAACCGCCACTACCTGGGAAAAGGATGGACTTGATTTTTGCCAGTTTTCCAGATGCCGGTATACTTCCTTGCTATCACGATATTGTACGACCAGGGCATTTATTTTCTGCCTGAGTGATAATAGTGGTTTCAATTCAGAAACTGCTTGCTGATTCAAGAAAATTTCCTCACGTGACAGAGGTTGCCTAAGCCGCTTGGCCAACCTATCGTAGCCCAGAAATGTTCCGGTTCGGTTTAAATATTGAAAAAGAGAGTGAGCGCCAAAAATATCCAAATCAAAAGTGTACAAATGTTGATGATCAATATATTCGGCACCATTATCAAATGGATTGTTTCCTTGCAGAAACGCTATTTCGTTTTGATTTATTTGCAACAGCGATTTGACCATACGTCGATCCGATGACACGCGATTATGCCAGCGTAGCAGCACAATAAAGAGTACGACTGCCAACCCTAAAAAAATAACTGGTAAATATGAAGTTGTGTTTGAAAAAGCATAGTAAAAAAGATAGACCATGACAACGGCGACCAGTAACCGGCCAAAACTAATGCGATTATAGATACGCGTAAGCTCTTGAAACTTGTTGCCATAATAATCTACCAGTTTCTCATATTCCAACATCCATAGTAGTTTTTAAGATTTCTCAGGAAAAATTCTAGATGCGTTCGAGCATGAGCAGTCTCACATCCATCACCTGACCTCCTACTATTTTAGTGGCTTTCATCGTGAGCATTCCCGGTCCTTTTTCCAAATACATCGTACCCAAATCAAGGGGTTTGAAATCTTTCACATAGGACTCCTGACGCGGATGACGGTCATTTTCCATACCCGTTTCAGGAGGATTATGGGCTTCAGCAATTTCTCCGTGCAATGTGTCGGTTTTAAATATTAAATCAAAAGTTGAACCTATATCTGACTCAGGGCAAGTATAGTATAGGGTAACATTGAAATCGCCTGATTCGACAACCTCGACTTCCCAGGTGATGCTGTCTTCTATACTGGTCCAGTTCTTAAAGTAGGTGCAATTAGGAAATCTGTTTGAGCGGACAATATTGCCATGTCCATTACCATCCCGGGCCGGTAATTGATGGTATTTGAAATCGGGATGTCCTAGCAGAAACGGCCTTAAATCCTTCTCCGGGATTTCGGACAGCACCAATGCTTCCCATACTTCTTTTTCTAATTCCAATTTATTAGCTACATCAGGCAGGCTAGAAGATATATCTTGCTTTTGTCCCGGATCACTCGACATATCAAATAATCGATTTTCATGATCCAAAAGAAATTGTTGACTGCGCACACTGATGCGGTTATTCCAATGATTGAAAACCAGCCGGTCTTCCCAGGTCGTATCCGGATTAAAAATGAGCGGACTTAAATCTTTTCCATCGATTTGCTTCTCACCTTCATAATCAATATTTGCCAATCCGGTGAGTGTCGGCAGAAGGTCAATTGCACTGGCAATATGCGAAATTTTAGTTCCGGGTTTAATCTTATCTTTCCACATCATTATCAATGGTGATCTCACACCACCCTCATCGGTCGACCCCTTGCGTCCTTTCATGCCACCGTTCCATCTCCAACCGTTGGGTCCGTTATCCGAGAGATAGATCACAATGGTATTTTCCAGCAGAGATAGATTCTCCAGTTTCCGGATAACCCGGGCGACATTCCAGTCGATATTTTCACACATGGCCAACGCAGCGCGCGTATGTAACTCGTCTTCGCGTGCCGGGTCCGAGTATTTCATAGCGAGCTCTGCGTTAGCAAACTTTTTCCAAAATTTCTCTGGTACTTGCATCGGACTATGTGGCGTATTGTAAGGCAAGTAGGCAAAAAATGGCTGATCTCGGTTCTCCTCCATAAATTCCAGTGCACGATCGGTTAGGTCATCCACAATGAATCCGTCGCCTTTTACTATGGCACCATTATGTTCCAACATAGGACTAAAATAATTGCCCCAATGTCCGGAACAAAAGCCATAGAATTCCTCAAAACCCCGACCATTGGGGTGATAGGGATATTGCATACCATTATGCCATTTGCCGAAGGCACCGGTTCGATAACCATTTTTCTGTAGTATTTGAGCGATGGTCACTTCATCCAGATCCAGTCGCTCGCCACCGGCTGAAGTGCTGTAAACTCCTCCGCGTGGGTGGTATCTGCCCGTCAGCATTTCCGCCCGTGTCGGTGAGCATACCGGACAGACATAAAACCGTTCAAAAACAGCACCTTCATGGCCAATGGCATCCAATGCCGGTGTTTCCAGATTTTCATTTCCATTAATACTTAAATCACCCCACCCTTGATCATCCGACAGAATAAGTACGATGTTAGGCATTCTATTTTCGACGACTTCTGGTGCCTGTGCTTTACAGGCAAACAGATACAAGGCCGCCAAAAGACAGCCAGTTTTCAAAGAGCTCACAGTAATTTGATTTTTTGTAATTGAAATCTAAATTAAAACGATTCGGAATAATTACTGCATCTGAATGACCAGATAAGCTCAATTATTGCCGGAAGCTGTTATTAAATATGGAAAGTCGTTATTTTTTAAGACCTGGAAGGCTGGTTGGTTGAGCTAAACTTCGTAAAATATTTGATCGGTTGCAAAGATCGTAAAGGTGAAAATGAAAGAAAAGATTTTACGGTGCTATTCCCTTGGCGCCGTAAATTTCCTAAGTAGAGCTTTTGACGAATCTATCTTAGGGAGGGCAGAACAATGCGATGTTGACAGTCTTTTCTATGAGCTAGCTAAATGGATCTATAACGATAGCCCTACGACAAGTTCAGGAAGGATCTGCCAAGATACTTTTCTGTTAATTGAGCTTTACTGCCTTAGGGCCTCTCCTGATCGCAACCGAAGGAGTTTCGCCTGACATCAGTGATTTTCATGATATTGAGGTAGTTAGAAAGATCCGTCTGGAATTGCAGAGCCGGCGAGATGCTGAAATACTCGAGACACTTAGTAAGAAAACCAGCGAATGACGGGTATTCCAGTAGCCTTCTCAGGTCTGCTGTGACTTTTAGGTTATGTACTTGCCTCAATAAAACAGCTTCTACCCGGGCGGCATTGCCGGGGACCCACCAGGCCATTATCCGGGCCAGCGGCACCGGCAGATTTAATGCACCAGCAGATGGTATTTGCGTCATCAATATCCAACCATGCATTTTCTCCTCCCTCAAGTCCGCCATAGGGATTTTTGCCACGCAGGAATTTGCAGTATTTATTATTTAGGGAACTTGTTTCCATATCAGACTAATTCTAATAGTGCTCGTTTAATGATTGACTCAAAAAGAGGAACTTTATACCCATTCATCGACAAGGGCCGGGCTTGCTCCATAGCCGCTTTGGCTGCTTTTAGTGCATTAGCGTCATTGATTTCTTTATTCTCCATCTCTTGTTCCGCTTTAGGGGAACGCACCGGTACAGGTGCTGCCGAACCAAGAACAATGCGTGCATTCTCACAACGACCTCCCTTTACGCTGGCAACTACCGCCACATCAGCAATCGACCAGTCGTAGGATTCACGAGCGACTTGTTTGATATAAAAGCTTTTGACATTGGCACCTTGTTTGGGAATGCGTATTTCCGTCATGAGATCTCCGGGCTCGAGTATATTTTCACGGCTGGGATCATTTCCCGGGCTGACAAAAAATTCTGCCAATGGCCACTCCTTTTCTTCGCCTTTGCTATTCAAGATCATTACAGAAGCATCGTAGGCCAGCAGAGCAGTTGCAATAGAGGAAGCGTGAACACTGACACAGGATCCATTCTCCAGGATAGCATGGTTTTCGTTTTGTCCGTTCTCAGAATGTCGGGCAAAGCACCGGTCGCCACCCTTGCGAAAACAAGAATGATCAATGGAACGGAAATACCAACATCGCGTGCGCTGGGCCAGATTTCCCGCCAGAGTCGACATGTTTCTCAACTGTGGTGTGGCGGCATGGGCAACTGCTTGATGCAGGGCAAAATAATTTTCCAAAATCGACTTATTTTCTTCGATTTCTGACAATGTTACATTTGCTCCAATCACCAGATCAGCATTGTCATTAAAGTCAATCTGGTCAAGACCAGGAATATGACGAACATTTACGATCATCTCGGGATGGATCAATCCCTCCTTTATCATATCCAGAAGATCGACACCTCCGGCTTTAAAGACTGCAGCCTGCATTGAAGGATTATAAATTTCTTCCGACACCGTCGTATTTACCTTGGCGGTAGCATCTTCCACCGACTGGGCTTCGTACCAACTAAATTTATTCATAACTCAAGCTTTATTGGTAGACTTTATTTAATGCATTTAAAATACTGGAAGGGGTAATCGGTATTTCATAGAGCCGTACACCAATTGCATTGTAAACAGCATTGGCAATAGCTGCTGCTGTCGCAATATTGGCAGGCTCTCCAATGCCATAAGCATCAGTCGAAGACCGGGCAGAATATTCCTCAATAATCAACGTGTCTATCTGTGGTATTTCCATAGAATATGGCACCTTGTACTGATCTACATTGGCATTCATCATATGACCGGTGGCATTGTCCATCACCCGGTTCTCATACAAGGCATAAGAAACGCCCTGGATTACTCCCCCATTTATCTGGCTTTCTACTTGGGTAATATTTAAGGGCCGGCCACAACTGTGAGCAGCAACAATCCGGTCGACTTTTACAAAGCCGGTATCGGTATTCACCGAAACTTCGGCAAACTGAACGGATCCCAGATCTCCATAAGCCAGGCCCCAGGGTTGCTGGAAACCTCCGTAGTCATCGGTACGGCTTGCTATCGCGGTAATCTGACCGGTGCGCATATTTTTCAGCGCTTCGGTAAACGGCATCTGTTTCGATTCGTCTTCCATATGATGAATAGACCCATCCTTGACCATCAACTGATTGGCTTCGGTTTCCCAATTCCGGGCAACCTCCTTGAACAATTCCATTTTTGCTTTATAGGCAGCGTTGCGAGCGGGTGGCGTGATGGCACCGGTTACAATACTTCCGCCTGATCCCGGAGCATCCGGAAACAGTGTATCTCCTATTCGCACGGTAATGTCTGTGGCCATCAAACCAAGTTCTTCTGCGACCACCTGGGCTAAGATGGTTTTAGTGCCGGTGCCAATATCCTGCACGCCTGACCGCACTTCCACCGATCCGTCTTTCATGATTTTTACTTCAACCGTAGCGTCCAGATTCACAAACCTTGGCCAGGTCGACTGGGCCACACCGAGTCCTTTTTTAATAATGCCATCCCCCGATCCGGCTTTTTGTCTACGATCCCAACCAAAGAGCGCCGCTCCCCGCTGACGTTCCACTTTGCGCACCTCGCTTTTATCAATTTTATCCCTGAAAGTCAAGGGATCCATGTTCAATTTCTCGGCAAGCTCATCGATTGCCTGTTCCAGGCCAAAGGCTCCCTGTACATTTCCCGGAGCGCGCCAGGCAGCTCCCGGTCCGGCATGAGTCAACACATCGTATTGCTCTGTGGCAAAATTGGGACAATCATACAGTACCTGAGCGATTCTTCCTACACCTGCCCCCAAAGCCACACCAGCAGTTCCATAGGACTTTTGTTGAATGCCTGTCAATTCCCCGGTTTTCTTAGCGCCTATCTTTAGCGTCTGTATCGAACTGGGGCGATTACCCTCGGCCAGGTGTTCTTCCTGACGATCCAACATCAGCCAGACCGGCCTCTGGGTTTTTTTTGAAAGCATGGCCGCCATAGGACCAAAACTTCCAGCGCTATGCTTTGCTCCGAAGCCCCCACCCATAAATTGGCAGATCACCCGCACTTTGCTTTTTGGCAGGTCAAAATAATTGGCCAGTTCATCACGAACCCCCTTGGTACTTTGGGTAGAGGCATACACCAACATGCCCTCTGGTTTCCAGTCGATTACGACGCCATGTGTCTCTAATGGCATATGAGTATGTACCTGGGTGCGATAAGTCCGTTCAACTGTCACATCTGCCTCAAGGAATCCTTTCTCAAGGTCTCCACGGGGGCCACCAAAAAAACTGCTGGTGCTGGGGCCACGTAGATTGCCCTGCCCCTGACTACCATCATGCACGACGCCCACATCACCTCCATCCTCCTGACGTT
>JABDLW010000468.1 GCA_013001805.1 Saprospiraceae bacterium
TCACTACCCGAGGTTAGGATTTCGCTTTGCAAATGTCTCAACTTGGAGGGATTTGCCAGAACGGCAAGCGAAGAAATGTGACCTTGGGTGCTGCCGGCAGAAATCACAAATGCTATACTTTGTTGGGACCAGGCCACCATCATCGAAATGCCATTCACATTGACAACCTCATAATTGCTTATGGATAAGTCATTATTCTTCCTGACCCCATCAATAAATTTTAGAACAGGATCCTTTCCCGTCAATATATTTCGGGCAGCACCTCTGATTTTCCCTCCTGCATCTGCAACGAGAGTAACTTGGTCAGTAAAAAGATGTTGAAGTTTTTCATATTCTCCCGTCTCGCTATATCGTATAAGTTTTTCTAACAATTCATGTGTTTCTGAAGAATATGTCTCCGCATATTGTTTTTGTTTTGCCAGCTTCCTTTTAGCTCTTGAATATATCTGCCGGCAATTTTCCGGAGACTTTCCCAGTATCAACGCAATATCATCATAAGAATGATCGAAAGACCTTCGTAGCATGTAGATCGCCCTTTCAACGGGATTAAGTACTTCCAATAGTTTTAAAAATGCAATGGAAAGGAGCCTACGGTCAGGAAAGGTATCCGGATCGACCACCGGCAATGGCTCGGGCAACCAAGGTCCGGGATAAAGTGAGCGCTCCTTTTTTAACAGGGCCAACTTATCAATACATAGCCTGGTTATCACTTTGGCTAAATAAGCTTTCAGATTTCGCACTTCGAGCAGATCTTTCCCAAACAATTTTAGAAATGCATCCTGCACAACGTCTTCGGCGTCTTCCACGGAACCTACCATTTGATAAGCTATGGAAAAGAGGTAAGGTCTATAGGATTCGAACTCCGGCACCATTTCAGGTCATTTTGTTTTATTCCAAGCAATGATTTCATCGGCCATGGATTGAGCCTGGCCCTCATGAGGAAAATGCCCCTCACCAGGTATTACCTTTAATCTAACATTCGTAAGTTGATTATAAAGTCGGGACGGAATGCCCATTTTATAGACCGGATCATTTGCACCATACATTAATAATACTGGCAAATCTCTCCATTGAGATTCAAATGAGTTGGCAATAGAAGCGAGGAGATCATAGCTTTTACGCAAACTCACCAACATATTCAGGACCTGATCTCTGCGTCTTTTTGTTGCTGATTTATCCAGATAAATTCTACGTGCAACATGTGATAAATTATGAGTGCTAAAGCCAAATCGGATGGTAACCCTTGTTAAAAAATTAGTGCTCCGATTAATCCAGTAAATGACATCACTTCCTAAAAGCCGCAACATCGTGTTTATCCTGGGATATTCAGAGACCGGATATATTATAGTATCCGTGAGAATTAGTCCTCGAATCCTTTCGCTCCATTTTGTGGCAGCATAAAATGCGCTTGGTCCACCAGTGTCGTGACCTATTATAGTCAGGTCATTTAAATTCAATTTTTTGACAAAAGAAGATAACAGTTGGGCCTGATTAGACACTGATGCCTTGTAATTAAGTCTGGCTTCAGATAATCCAAAATCAGGATAATCTAAAGCAATACAGCGAAAATGCTTCGATAATGGCTTAATCATATTGCGATACATAAAGGACCACCCGATTGCTGCATGTGAAAATAATAACACATCTCCCCTCCCTTCATCGATATAATGAATATTGTGACCATCAAGATTGACAAAATGACTTTGAAACGGATATTCAGAGAGATGGTCCTCTACCCGGTTTGATGTTTGTATAATAGTTGATGCACTCATGACTGTTAGTTTTAAACCTATAGACTGACGGAACCCCGCATTTGTGACAATCCGGAAAAAATCCTCTGCATAAATTATTTAGAAGCGATCAGGAGTGCCCGGTAAGAATCGCACTGTCATGTTTCCAGGACCGGCATTGAGCGTGACCCAACATCGATCACTTTGGATTTAATATACTCGAATAGCGGGCAACTAATCATGAATTTTATTAGTGATCATCCGTTTTATTCAGCTTCACTATCGAAAAAATCACGTTGTCCGATTGATCCACCATCATCCAGATCTTGTGGCGAGATACCTGGTGGATTAAAAAGTCCCCATTCATCAAATACATAATCCCAGGGATCAAAGGTAGAGATCCAATCCAAAAATAGCAGTCGCAAATCTTCGACCTCATCTCGTAGTACCTGAAAATACTCCTCCGCATCGTAACCAAACATTTGCAAACTATGCAAGCCGGTTATCAATTGTCTTGCATGCATACGAATTAAGGTGGCATTCTCCATTTGGATATCATAAAGATCCGCACCTACTGCTCCAGCGATTTTTGCAGAGATCAGCAAAGCCGATGCCACCATATCATCGATTGTATGCTGCAACAACTCTCTTTCCGCACTGTCGAGACCATTATCCTCGTCTTGGATTCGATCATTGACCAGGACCTGAAGGCTCAAAGTCACCGCTACAATCTCCATAGATTTAAGATGGAGAGGAGAATCCTGGTAGGGGCGAACTATGTCATCATCATTCATACGAATTGAATTAATTTTCCCATATTAACGCTTCGATCAATTTAACAATAAGTCACATGATTAATAGAAAAATTACACTGGAAGAAAGAGAGATTCCTGAAAAATGGTACAATATCGTGGCCGATATGCCCAATAAACCTCTACCACCTCTACATCCGGGTACCAAGGAACCGATTGGTCCGGAAGCACTGGCACCACTTTTTCCCATGGAATTAATCAAGCAGGAAGTATCTGCAGAAAAATGGGTGGAAATACCCGACGAAGTAAGAGACATCTACACGCTATGGAGACCTACT
>JABDLW010000529.1 GCA_013001805.1 Saprospiraceae bacterium
CAGGCAAATTTAATTGTTGATCTGGATTTGGGCAGGTGCAAAGAGAGTAACGCCGCCCGGCTCCATGAGTTACTTGTAGCGTATTTGCCAGAATCCTAGCTATCGCTCAATGTCAATCCAATAGGGCCCTTATGCACTCTGCCGGCTGGATTAATTTACCTGTCCGGGGTGTGTCATTGGTATCGTGACCTGTGACCGAAATAATTCGGTGAATCTGTGCGGTCGTCAGAGATGGCTCGATGCTCTTCATGATCCCAGCCAGGCTGGCAACAAAAGGGCAGGCCATGCTGGTACCGCGGAACGACTTGTATGAATCACCCGGGAAGGTGGAATAGATATTGTCTCCCGGAGCAGCCACTCCAAAGGTCACATCTTCCACCGTATTGGAAAAGGCCGCTTTATCACCACTCTGGGTAGTGGCAGTTACCGTTATTACACCTTTGGCATTCGCAGGAGCGTAACTCTTTGAATTAGATCCAGAATTCCCTGCAGCAACCACAACAATAGCCCCCAGGTCGTTGCAGTATTTTACGGCTTTTTCATATGTGATTTCCTTCTTGTCTGTGCTTCTGCCTCCTAATGACATAGATATTACATCGGCACCACGATCAGCAGCTTCGATCATACCCTTGATAATGGTGGCTTGAGTGCCAAAGCCACGATCCGAAAGAACCTTGATTCCAGTGACTGAAACGAATTCCTTGCCCGGATCAAAGGAAGCGATTCCCAGTCCATTGTTGCTCACAGCGGCAGCAATGCCAGCAACGTGGGTGCCGTGACCTTGAATGTCGGTATCGTATTTCTTATTTGTGGTAACATATCTATCTTTTAAATCTTCGTGATTACCATCCACCCCAGTGTCAATTATGGCGATCAGTGCCTTCTTTTTTGGCGTGACGGTTGGAAGATTGAGTACCTGATGTAATTCCTCGATATTAAGCATGGCAAAACTCCATTGCTTGTCCACATCTGGATCACTGACTCCAAACTTGTTTGCAGAAGCCCTGGGTTTGGCCACTTTCAATTCATCCAAAGGTATCCGCACTTCTTCATTGTGTTCGATCCAGTCGATTAATCCACTTTGTTCCAGAACGTCAACAACTTCACCAATGGATGAAGGAGAAGCGTTGCCAGGAAGATCAATAAGGTAATAGTCGTCCAGATCGGTTATTTCGGGATTTTGAGGTTCAAATGCGTGGGAGAGCCTTGCCTTATAAGGTTTCAGAATCGACTCCAGTTCTTCCAGGGGTACATCGGCGAGGTCAACCATTAGTTCGATCTCCGCGTAAGTTGATCCGGCCGAACTGGAAATTAGTGAGGATCGCAAGACATTTAGATAGTTCAATTGCAGAAAAATACCGGTTGCAACCAAAACCAGAAAGGCCATGATTTTATTTGCTTTGGCCCAATTCATCACCAGCCCACCTAGACCAATCACCAATAAATCCCTTAAAGCAACACCAATTTTCTCATGAAACTCGAGGGGAGAGGAGTAGAGTGAAACCATCCAGACGAGGATTCCTGCAATAAATAGATTTCTGAAAAGCCTTCCTATCCGGTTGCTCTCGAGAAAGCTCCAACAGAGCAAACCTACCAAAGAACATATAAATGCGAAGGGATAGATGATTGATAACATGCGGTTAATTTATCAAAAGCTACTGTGACTGATAGTATTAACGGACAAAAGGTGTGAATAATTCGATAAAGATTCACGGCAGAAGATAACTATCGACTCCTAAAGTTGTTATTTATGGGTCTTCGGATGGATAAATTTTTATTTTTGCAACTTTTAATTTGAGAACCTATGACAACATCTGATAAGGCACTGTGTCTTATTATCGGTTCAGGACCTGCAGGATATACCGCTGCCATATATGCGGCAAGGGCCGGTCTGAAACCTGTTTTATATACCGGACAAGAGCCCGGTGGTCAACTAATGATCACGACAGATGTCGAAAACTATCCCGGATATCCGGATGGCATCATGGGCCCGGAGATGATGGAACATTTTCGTAAGCAGGCGGAAAGATTTGGCACTGAGGTCAAAATGGAATTAATAAGTAAAGTAGACTTCACCGGACCGGTGCATAAAGTCTGGAATGAAGCGGGTGACGAGATAGAAGCCCATACAATAATCATTTCTACCGGTGCCAGTGCAAAGTGGTTGGGTTTGGAATCTGAAACTCGACTGGCCAATAATGGTGTTTCGGCATGTGCTGTGTGCGATGGTTTCTTCTTTAGGGGACAGGAAGTCGCTGTAGTGGGAGGAGGAGATACCGCTGCGGAAGAGGCCACTTACCTTGCCAAATTATGTCCTAAGGTTCATCTGTTTGTGCGACGCGATGAAATGCGCGCATCTAAAATCATGCAAGACCGGGTTTTAAAAACAGAGAATATCGTTGTGCACTGGAATACGGAAGCAGAAGAAATCCTCGGGGAAGAAAGTGTAAACGGTGTAAGAGTGAGAAACAATAAAACCGGGCAAATTACCGAAATACCGATTAGCGGATTCTTCGTAGCCATTGGTCATAAACCTAATACTGACTTATTTGCCGAGTGGCTGGAGATGGATGAAACCGGATATCTAATCAATAAGCCAGACACAGCCAAAACATCAGTGCCTGGAGTTTTTGTCAGTGGAGATGCCCAGGATAAGGTGTACCGTCAAGCAGTGACTGCCGCAGGCACTGGCTGTATGGCTGCCCTGGATGCGGAGAGATATCTTACTGAACAAGGAATAATTTAAATAATCAAAATAGTGTTAATCAAATAAATAATTTAGAATATGAGTACCAAAACGAAATTTCGACCCGGTGTTCTTCATGGTCAAGAGGTGACAGAT
>JABDLW010000272.1 GCA_013001805.1 Saprospiraceae bacterium
TCGCGACACCTTATCTAAATACTTGAAAATAGTCATCCTGGCAACCATGATTATTTTCGCAAGTAAATCAACTTACGAAGTCATATCCTCTTCTTCAAATCGCGCACTCACGATTAATGATCGATTAGAGATATCAAAGTATTTAAAAGGAGCTATAGTAAATAATGGATTTTTTGTAATCCGACCCGAGTGGATTTGGGGGCCGGCACCCGAGTACGGCTTAATCTTTGGTCTTAGTTATGTGCGGCATCGCGATCGCTATGCCAAAGAAGTAGGCCAGATTTATCCTAATATATTGAGCTTCGAAGGGATACAAAAACCATTTTGGAATATGCGGGTATCCCCGGTGTCAGATTCGCTCTTAATTGCAGAAGGCAAACCAATACTTGTGGTAGATCAAAAGGGTAGGGACGCTGATCCCATTATTTTGGAAATTGAAGAGCGCCTTAATTATGTGAAAGATGATAGTGTCGTCATTAATCAAGATATGACCCTGTTTACGTTGTCTCCAAAATCCACGATCGATGGGCATTAAATATAAATTTAAGCACAGCCTGGATGAACCGGGGCGTACTACCGAACATGCCAGGATTATCCGTGATAAGAAATTTCTCAATAAACTTTACCGGGAGTGGTATCAAACCCTATTTAATGAAATAAAAAATATCAGTCAGCAAAGAGTAGTTGAGTTGGGATCAGGAGGTGGTTTCCTAAAGAGCCTGGCACCAGAAGTGATTACATCCGACTTTTTGCAACTCCATGCAAACGATATGTCTTTTTCAGCATTAGATATGCCATTTCCTGAAACCAGTTTGGATGGAATATTCATGATCGATACTTTTCATCATTTACCAGATGTAAATTTATTTCTAGCGGAAGCGGAACGAACTTTAAAGTCAGGTGGTAAACTGATCATGATTGAACCAGCAAATAGCATTTGGGGAAGATTCATCTACCGGAACTTTCACCATGAACCCTTTGATCCTCAAGGTGGATGGACAATTCCTGTGTCGGGGCCATTGTCCGGTGCCAATGGGGCACTACCGTGGATCGTCTTCGAGAGAGACAAACAACTGTTTTTAGATAATTTCCCGAACTTGCTCCTGGAAAAGATCAGCTATCACACTCCACTCCGGTATCTTTTGAGTGGCGGGGTTTCTTACCGGCAAATCGTACCAGACTTCACCTATGCCTTGTTTGCATCTATCGACGAGTTGCTTAGTAATTTAAGCAGTCAAATTAGTATGTTCATGACAATCGTTGTGCATAAGAAGTAATTTATGGCAAAATAAATCGCGACTACTTCATTTTAAAGTAATGACTACTAATTGCCCCTTTCTTTGCTAGTCGTATCTCTAGTCTCTTCCTTTTTTTTGCCGAATGGCTTCCAGTCCTTTAATTTGTCCAGTGCCTTGTCAACTTGTTCTTTGGCCTTTTCTCCACCAATTTCGCCAACTTTATCGTCGATGACCTCGGTAGCCTGCTTACTTATTTCTTCATTCAATTTCTTCTTGATTTCCTCAGAAGCTTTGGCACTTAATGTATCTACCTTTTGTCTGGCTACCACTGCTAAGGTATCAATTAATTTATCCGCTTTTTCTTCTCCCTGTTTAAGTAAACTATCTCTCCTCGCTTCCGCCAGGTTTTTTGCACTGTCAACCACGTGTTCTACTCCTGCTTTCACTTCATCTTTGACTATGTCCACCTATGGTTTTTCACCATCCATCCCCACTAGCTTGAGATTAAAGAGAGGCTTTGATAATGTACCAGTTAAAATTACATTGACATTGATAAATTCTCCATTGCTTAACCTAAAGCCCAATTTGTTTGCCTCTTCGGTTAACCAGGAGAACTGAGTATTAAATTCTTTGGTTAATTCTTTTGCATCAAGATATTTCCTGGGTACTTTCATCTTAATTAAGTAGTTTAATTCTTGAGTGAGTGATTGAGTCCCGGAAATTTGCATAGCTACATCTTCAAGTAAATAATCAAACTCCTTGATTTCGACCATCCCATTCCTAACCTCTACCCAATTTTTAGTATTCTTAATTTTAGGCGACTGTAAAAAATTCATTTTAAGTTTCCGTCCCAGTTCTTCTGCCGGACCGAAAGACTTTAAAATACACTCTGAGGTCTCAACTAATCCGTCGAGATTTAATGTTGACAGATCAGGCATGAAATCATCTTGCAATACTCCATTGGAAATAAAAGAAGTACTAAATCTGCCATCCAGGTATTTGATAATGGGCGCCAAGGCTCCTAAATAGGAGAGTTGCTGTGCAACCTGACTAAATTGGACATTGCGCATGTCATACTTTAGGTCAAAATGAGGTTTTTCCCCTTTGGTAGTTCGGTAACCACCGGCCAGTTGCAACTTTCCTCCGAAAGCTTCAGCAGAACAATCCTTCAGATTGGCTGTTTGATCACGTATCATTACTTGACCGGATAGGTCTTTGAAAATCATATCTGTATAGATCAATTCACTTATTTTCGCGTCTATGCCAACATCGATATTATCCGGTACAATAAATGGCGAAAGCACAGCAGTATCTACATTATTAGAGCCCGTTTCCTCACTCATGAACGCATTTAAGTTCAATCTTCTCGAAGTCAATGTAACATCACCCGTGACTTTACTCTCACCTGCCAGATAACCTGTCAGGTTGTTTAAGGTTCCTTCCAATCGAATATCGCTGCCTCGCATCCCGGCAGACATCTCCACGATGTTTATTTGCTCCGGCCTGAGTCTACTTCTTGCTTTTAGTTCTGTAATGCTCTCACCATTGAAAACCAATTCTTTGATTTGTAAATCGAAATCGAAATCATAGGCAGGAATTGCCTTGTCTGGGGTTGCAAAGGCATCGTTGGGAGTAGTGGTTGCAGATGCTGTGTCGAGGGTCGCATCGGTTTGGTACCATTCGTCAAGATCTAGCCGTTCTGATCGCAGGTTAAGGCTGCCAACCAATGTCTTTTCAGGGCTAAGCAAAGAAAGGATATTCTCAATCTTTCCGCTAATGCGAATATCGCTTTGACCTGCGGTCACCTGTGTCTCGCTCAGTTGGATCGCCTGTGGGGAGAATGTCAGACCGGATTTGATAATATTAATTTCTGGGTTACCGGATGCAACATAAATGAGATCTACCAAATCGAGGGATCCATTCACTTCTATATTTTTGTAGTCCTTCTTGTCTAGTTGGCTTTGGGAGGCTCTAAACCTTACATCGCTATCGATTATACCGCTAAGCGTTTCCACATCTTGCAGGGGATATGCTTGAGTCAGGTTGGCTAAATCCAGCCTTCCAACGATTCGTCCGGTCACGTCCGGATCTGAAACCGGTGTCCGGATAAGTAGATGACCAGACAAAGGTTGCTGGCCTATTTCTAATTGAATTTGCTCCAAAGCCACGCTGACGAGATCCATGACTCCTGCCGGTTTCTCGACCGACAAATCAAGATTTATTTTGTTCATACCCAGCGGCAGGTCCGGGTACTTGATGGAACCATCTTCAATAACGGCAGAAAAGTTGAAGGCGGGTAATTGATCATCACTGTAAATGCCAGAAATTTGGCTTTCGGCCTCGAACGTTCCCTCAATTTGTACCTGGTTAAAATCGTCGATATAAGCACCCGGCAAAACCGAAACCAATTGGCGGAAATCTGATTTTGACGTGGAAAATGATAAATCCAGTTCAATATCATCATCATTGAGATCGATAAATCCTTCTCCCGACAATTCAAGTTCATTTAGATTTAATTTGTTCTCCTTTAAGGTATACCGAAGTTCATCCAAATCCATTTCCATTGTTGCCCCAAGTTGGATAGAAGCACCATTGAAATAGGTTATTCCATCATAAATTAGGGAAAAACCCTCAACTTCAGTTAGCGTAACCAGGTCAAATTGCATCGACGCAAAATCACCCTTGCCGCTGTGATCAAAACGGTCAAACGCCAAAATCATGGGCAGAGATTGATCTTCGTAGCGTAAGTGGGCCGATTG
>JABDLW010000551.1 GCA_013001805.1 Saprospiraceae bacterium
TCATTTGGCCACTCAGTCCTGGGAGGTTTATTGGCCCCGCCTCACTTACCATCACTTCGATAAGCTTCGAGCCTACGCATTTGGAAACTTCAAAACATTAGTCAAGGAAATTACACTGGACCCACATATGCTCCTCTATCTGAATGGTGCAGTTAACCGGCAGGAAGCCCCTGATGAAAATTACGCCCGTGAATTGCAGGAACTATTTTGTGTAGGCAAAGGTCCTAATGCAAATTTCACCGAAGAAGATGTTCAAACGGCGGCGCGGGTACTCACCGGACATTCGATCGATTGGGACAATGCTGGTGAATATTTATATCGTCCCTACTGGCACGATGAAGGCGACAAGCAATTTTCAGCATTCTATAACAATAAAGTGATTAAAGGAAAGTCAGGCTCTGGTGGTCAAGAGGAGGTCGGGGAGTTGATCGATATGATATTTGAGCAGGATGAGGTCTCGGCTTTCATCGTGCGTAAATTTTACCGATTTTTTGTTTATTCCGAAATTGATCAAAGCACGGAGGAGAATGTGATATTACCTTTGGCCGAAATGTTTCGCAAACTCAATTATGAGGTGCAACCAGTACTGCGGACATTGTTTGCGAGTGAGCATTTTTATGACGCTGCAAATCAAGGAGCGATGATTAAAAATCCATTGGATTTCATCATTGGCTTTTGGCGGACAGGCGGAGTACAGATGCCTCAGAGTTCATCAGTACAACAACAGAAATACATCCGCACAAGTCTTTTATGGACGCTGGACAATATCGGTCTGGAGCCAATGGATCCTCCTAACGTGGCCGGATATCCCGCTTATCACCAGTTTCCACAATATGACCGCGACTGGATCACGACCCACAGCATTACTACCCGTGCATTGGTGACCGATGCCTTTATTTATTGGGGTTATTGGTCAGAAGATTTGATGACAAACATCGACTTGCTGGCACATATCTCAAACTTACCTAGTCCGGAAGATCCCGAAAAACTGGTGGATGACCTGATTGAAAGACATTTAGCTCATCCTGTGAGCATACAGGTGAGGCAACGCATGATCCAGACACTGCTTACGGGGCAGCAAAACAATAGCTATTGGACCAATGCCTGGTTTGATTATGTAGAAAATCCCACAGATGATATGAAAAAGGGAACCGTTGAACTGCGTCTCAAGGTCATGTTTCAGTTCCTGATGCAACTCTCCGAATATCATCTCATGTAGTGAGTGTTTTAACTTTATAATTCATTATGAAAAGAAGAAATTTCATTAAACACGCGACCCGATCAACGATACTACCGGCTATGCTAAATGGGACCGGAATGGCAGCATTTGCCAAGTCTCCACTAATGCGGGCACTTTACGAAGACCTGGAGGAGACAGATAAAGTCCTGGTTTTGGTTTATCTCGGGGGTGGAAACGATGGTCTTAATACATTGGTGCCAGTGGATCAATTCGACCAGCTGAGTAGAGCCAGACCTGATGTTCTGCTTCCTGAAAACCGTTTACTAGCATTAGACGGTATAGATGACTCCAAATTACATCCCGGCCTTGGTGGATTTCAATCACTATATAATGATGGTAAATTGGGTATTATTCAAAATGTAGGCTACCCCAACCAGAGCTACTCACATTTCCGATCGACGGACATATGGATGACCGGGGCAGATGCAGATGAATTGCTTCCTACTGGCTGGTTAGGCCGATATCTAAATTCAGAATATCCTAACTATCCTATCGATTATCCCAATCCTGAGGTCCCGGATCCCCTGGCCATTGAAATCGGTTATAACTTATCGGTGGCTTTTCAGGGGCCCTCCACAGGCATGGGCATGGTTGTCGGTGATCCGGAATGGTTTTATCAATTGGTCAACGATGTCGAAGAACCAACTCCAAATACGCCGGCTGGAGAAAAGTTGAAATTTGTGCGGTTGATCACCAAACAATCCCAGGTGTATGGAGAGGTTATAAAGAATGCTGCTGCTAAAGTCACCCGGCAAGGTGAATACCCCCAAAACGAACTGGCGGAACAACTAAAAATAGTAGCCAGATTAATCGCCGGGGGTTTACAGACCCGGCTTTATATGGTGAGTCTGCATGGCTTTGATACCCATGATGCCCAGGTGGTGGGAAGTGATCATACCCAGGGAGAACATGCTACTCTACTGCAAACATTAGGAAGCTCGGTAGAAGCCTTTACCAAAGATCTCGATTTCCTGGGTATTGGTGACCGAGTCATGGGTGCAACCGTATCTGAATTTGGACGTCGCATCATTTCAAATGCCAGCTTTGGGACAGATCACGGGGCTGCGGCTCCGATGTTTGTATTTGGCAATGCTGTGAATGGAGGCATTTATGGAGCAAACCCTACCATTCCTGATTTTGCGGATGTGGAAGATAATCTCAATATGGAAGTCGACTTTCGCACCGTGTATGCTACCATATTAAAGAATTGGTTCTGTGTCAATGAATCAGCGCTGCAGTCCAGTCTTGATTACGGTGGTGAAATGATACCGATAATTGGTGAGAGTGCTTGTATGAGTACAGCAACCCAACAGCGAAACACTAACGCCGGTCTTTCTCTCGTATCCAATTATCCAAATCCCTTTCGTGAAAATACTACGTTAACTTTCAAATCGTTGGGATCTCCCCTGCAGATTCAGATAATAGATCAGCAAGGTAAATTGATCGAAACGGTAGCACGTGGCGACTATCCCATCGATCGCGAAAATAAAGTAATATGGAATGGCGCTAACCATGCACCGGGTATTTATTATGCTCGTTTTCAGGACAAAAGTCTCCAGCAATCCAAGGCCATGCTAAAAGTACAATAGCTAGACAAGGCTGAAAAGAGGCAGGGGTATGTGCTAAGAGTCCGGTGGGTCAACTCCTTAGCATGAAGACATAAACCTAGATTTATTATTTTGATGGACCCCAAAATGGATCCCCGGCAGGAAGAAATTTAATTGGTACATCTTTAATAAAACCAGACAGCCACTCAGCACAATATTCCATGCCCGCTTCCTCCGAGTTGGCATGTCCGACCAGGATCATTGCTTTCTTACGGCCCTGGGTCACGGCATCGCGCACCCATTCAACAGTCTCCCATTCATGAGTCTCACCCGCAATCAGGATCTCCACATCATCACGGCGCAGTAAATTGATCTGAGCCTGTGATCCCGGAGCTCCAGCTGCCATGGCAAGTTTAGAAAAAACCATTGTAGGATCACCGACCACTCGAACCGAATAGGTATCATAGTGCTCACTAAGATAAACTGCCATTTCTTCAACCGATTGGTCAGGAAACTTAAAGATCATTTCATCGGATTGGACGCGATATTTTTGCCAGTCCAAGTTAGCCACAACTCCTTGATATATGCCATCAGGACTAGTCCGGTGCCAGTGATCATGAAAACGAAAAACAACTAAATTGTGCTCGTCGATAAAGCTTTTCTTGGCTAGAAAAACAGGATCAGACTGAAAAAAATCGCTATCATCGAAGTGATTGTAGTAAGTCGGCTCATGAGTTATTATCATGTTTAACCCTTGCTTCTGCGCTCGTTGCAGAACATCTAGCGTTGCCAGAAAAGTGGTGGCAATGCCGGTCACCTGAGTCTGATCTGTTCCACTTTTGTAGGTGTCAACCGTTTCTTCTTGCCAGGTACAGGTCACATTTTTTTTGATAGCACTTACAACGTCTCCGGCAGTAAGGCTGGTCACTTCCCTCTTAGGGTCGGGAGGTAAAAATGCCCGATCTCGTAAACTCGTGGTTAGAATCCAGCAGACACAGAATAGAACAAGGAAGTAGTAATTTCTTGATTTCATGATTCCATAATTTAGGTAAATACGCAGCCGGAAAACGAATTCCTCGGACATATGTCGAAAAC
>JABDLW010000569.1 GCA_013001805.1 Saprospiraceae bacterium
CAGGATTCTTGACCATTTCGCTAAAAGCAATCAAGATTATTTTCAATGATCCCTGGGTGGTTGTAAACCACCAGAGTTGGCTTGTTCTATGCCGAAGCTATTGGCTGTCTTCTCGTTTTTACTTATCTTCGCCGCCCCTTCAAATTGTGATTGCATTGCGATTTGTTGTCAAAGTATTCGCACTAACCAGTATATCAGCAGGAAAGAAAAAACAAGCGATTGCCAGATAGTCTCAGTAGTCATGTAGCACCAGCAACGGGTTGGAAAGGTCTCAGAGAAAATTGGCGATCTGACTTTCTGGCCGCCATTAGTGTTTCATTTGTGGCAATGCCCTTGGGTCTGGGCGTTGCAGTAGCTTCGGGAGCACCCCCTATCTCCGGGCTCATTTCAGCCATTATTGGCGGACTGGTCGTAACGCTTTTTCGCGGCAGCCATTTGGCTATCAATGGTCCTGCGGCAGGGTTAATTGCCGTTATCCTTTCAGCGATCCAACTGCTTGATGATGGTAGCGGCCGGGCATTCAACTACATGTTGGCAGCGACGGTGATGGCTGGCTTCATTCAAGTGATTATCGGGCTATTAAAATGGGGTTACATTGCAGATATCATTCCCTCGTCTGTCATTCAAGGTGTCATGGTCGCCATTGGGATAATCATCGTCAGTAGCCAGATCTATGTGGCTTGTGGTATTACTCCGGGCGAAGGTGGAACCGTGAAAGTGTTGCAAGAATTCATCACTAGAATTCCAGAGATAAATCCAATTATTTTTCTGATAGCCATAGTGGGTATCACCGTGATGGTTGTCATCCCCAGGTCTAAGACCAAAATTTTACATTTTTTTCCTGCTTCGCTCTGGGTTTTGGTTTTATCAATTCCCCTGGTATTTATTTTTGACTTTTTCGAGTCCCACGAAGTAAACCTATTCAACACTTCGTATCACATCGGACCGGAGTATTTAATTAAGTTGCCAGACGACCTTACAAATGCCGTGTTATTCCCGGATTTCAGTAGAATAGGCAGTGTTGAGTTTTGGATTGCGGTTGTTACAATCTCGCTTATTGCATCCATTCAGACGCTGGCCATGGCAAAAGCAGTTGATAAGTTAGATCCCTATCGTAGAAAAACATCACTGAACCGTGACCTTATCGGTGTCGGCATAGGTACCATGATTTCCGGTGCGGTAGGTGGACTACCAATTATCACCGTGATCGTAAGAAGCACGGTCAATGTCACTAACAATGCAAAAACAAAGTGGTCAAATTTTTACCATGGGCTTTTGATTCTCATTTTCATTGTCCTCTTGACACCAGTGATTCAAATGATACCCCTGGCGGCATTTGCGGCTATTTTGGTGTACATCGGCTTTCGATTGGCATCGCCAAAGGTCTTCAGGAAGATTTATGATATGGGTGTCGAGCAGTTAATTTTTATGGTGGTAACCATTATTATTACCCTCTACACCGATCTTCTCTGGGGCATACTGGGAGGCACCCTCTTTACTCTTCTCGTGCATAGTCTTCTCGCTAGAATGCCAATCCGGGATTTCCTTAAAATGGCTACAAAATCAGATACCCACCTGTACAACAAAACCAATAATAGTTATGAATTACGTATACGTGGAATTGCTAATTTTCTCTCTGTATTAAGCATCAATAAATTGCTGAAAAAAATTCCCAATGGTGCTGATGTTACCATAGATCTATCGGGTACCAGATTAGTGGGAATGACTTTTATGGAAAAAATGGTTTCATTTCTTCAGTCACAAAGAGACACGGGAGGATTGGTCACCATTATCGGGTTAGGTAGTCATGTATCATCGTCGATGCACAACCGGGCACTTAAAATCTTTTTGCATCCGTTGCCAGGTAAACTCTCAACGAGGCAGGTCCATCTGAAGGTACTGGCTGATAAATTGGGCGCGACATTTGACAGTCACGTCGATTGGAATACTTCTTACCTGCGAAATTTTCAATTTTTCGAAATTCGACCTATTGAGCGCAAGGACAATTGTATTCGTGGTGCTTTCGAAAAATTGGAAGTGCAATGGGAAATCGCCGATGTCACGTTTAATGAAGGAGCGGCATTTTCTGCAGAAGTTTACCACAGCACGGTTATGACCATTCGGTTACCTAAACAACTCCCTAAATTTGTCATGCAAAAGGAAGGTGTTTTTGATAAAATATTCGACCGGGTAATGGCTTTTTCCGGATACCGCGATATTGATTTTCAGTTTTATCCGACTTTTTCGAAAAGGATCCTGCTTATGGGGGAAAATGAAGATAAAATCAGGAAGTTTTTTACAGCTGGTATCATCGAATTTTTTGAGTCTGAGCCGGTACAACACATAGAGTGCAACGGAGAGGCTTTACTTATATTTATTAAAATGAAATTGGCCCCCACCGATGCTGTAGAGGAGGTGATTGACTTTTCAAAAAGACTAACACCGAAATTGTTAAACCGGTAGAGTGGCCCTCTTTTTGGGCTCATATATAAGCGACGGGGAGATCCCTGATTTTTTCATTTTGCAAAAATATTTTAAAAAATACAATCGAAAAATATTTTTTCGGTGTAATGGTCAAATTTGCTGATAATAATGTTTACTCCATTCGAAGGCTCTCCGCCGGATTATGCAAAGCAGTTTTTATGCTCTTGAAACTGATTGTAAACAAAGTAATTACGATGGTCCCCATTCCCGCCATTAAAAATATTTGCCACCACTGCATTTCCACCTGATACGCAAACCTTTCTAACCATTTGGTTAGTAAATAGTAAGAGAAAGGGATAGCCAGCACAAAACCTAACATCGCAAGGCGAATAAAATC
>JABDLW010000589.1 GCA_013001805.1 Saprospiraceae bacterium
ACTTCCCCCTTTGTGGGACGCATCAACCCGGCTAAAATCTTGAGTAACACCGTCTTACCCGCACCACTGCTACCGATGATCAGGTTACATTTCCCGGTTTCAAATACGATGCTGATATCTTTGAGAACATCGTGATCGTCAAATGATTTAAAGATATTTTTTGCTTCAATCATGTAGTGAGCAATATTGCAATGAGATAATCCGCAAGTAGAATGAGAATATCGCTAACCACTACGGCATTGGTACTTGCCTTGCCCAACTCAATCGCTCCACCTTCCACGTGGTAGCCCTGATAGCACGAGACGGATGTAAGAATAAATGCAAAAACAAAGGCCTTTACAAACATCATGGTGACATTGTATGGCACAAAAAAGACGCGGAGTCCCTGTACATATTCAGAATGAGTAACCAGTCCCGGCAATACACTGGCTACATAGCCACCAGCTACTGCAAGAAATGCAGCAACAGCCACCAGTAAGGGAATGGCAAACAAGGCAGCAACAACTTTAGGAGTGATCAAGTAAGCGGCAGTATTGACACCCATAACCTCCATGGCATCAATGTGCTCTTTCTGGCGCATTCCACCAATCTCAGCGGCAATATTCGAACCCACTTTGCCGGCCAAAACCAGACAGGTAATGGTAGGAGCCAATTCGATAATCGTGAGATCTCTCACCACATAGCCGATGTAATAGTTGGGCACCAAAGTCCCGTCGAGCTGATAGGCAAATTGAACGGCAGCTACTGCACCAATAAAAATTGAGATCAGCATGACAATGATCAGAGATCCGATTCCAATGTCATACATCTGACGCACCGTCTCCTTCCAATACATACTGAGCTTTTCGGGGCGCGAAAATGCGGTGCCCATCATCATCATGTATCTCCCAAAGTGATAAAGTAGTCCTCGGATCATATCCTGTTTAAACTTCTGACCGCTAAATTAAGTTTATTTTTACTGCCTGAGACCTCACAAAAGTATGTGCAAAAGAAACCTAAGTAAGACCCATTCCGTATGACCACGAATAATAACCCAATCAAATACGTACTTGTAACCGGAGGAAGTAAAGGTATTGGCAAGGCAATTTGTACGAGGCTCGCCCGAGAGGATTGCCATATTCTCACCTGTTCGCGCCATAGTGAGGACTTGCAAGTTTTGAAGGAAGAACTCAGCGAATATAGCGGGCAAATCCTCACCTATCAAGTTGATTTAAGTGAAAAAAAGCAGGTAAAAAAATTTGCCGGCGAAGTCAGCAAGGTATGGGATCAAATAGATATTTTAGTTAATAACACCGGCACTTTCCAGCCTGGATCCATTCTCGATGAAGCAGAAGGCCGACTCGAACATATGATGGATACTAATTTGTACAGTGCCTACCATTTGACCCGTGCACTAATGCCGTTGATCAGAAAGGGTAACAAACCACACATTTTTAACATGTGTTCTGTGGCTAGTCAAATTGCTTATCCAAATGGTGGATCATATAGTATCTCGAAATTTGCTCTATTAGGTTTTAGCAAAGTATTGCGGGAAGAATTAAAAAACCAGGGGGTCCGGGTCACAGCGATACTACCCGGTGCCACCTGGTCAGATTCCTGGAAAGGAGCAGACCTACCTAAAGACCGGCTTATGGAAGCACAGGATATTGCACACCTGGTATGGTCTGCCTATGAGCTAAGTGCCACAGCCGATGTAGAAGAAATCACCGTGAGACCGCAACTAGGTGATCTCTAATCAAAATCGCTCGCTTTATGGACAAATTTCCTTTTATTCCTTACGCTCACAAGCGGATCACCACTAAAGAAATGGAAAGCTGCAGTACCGAATTCTTGTCGCAAATGTCGGCCCGGCGATCCGTAAGAATGTTTGATAATGATCCGGTGCCGAAAGTTGTCATCGAAAATATTATCCTGACTGCGTCCTCTGCTCCGTCAGGTGCTCATAAGCAACCCTGGACGTTTTGTGCTGTATCTGATATGGAAATAAAAAGAAGAATAAGGAGTGCGGCGGAGGAGGAAGAAAAAATTAATTACGGTGGTCGAATGTCCGATAGCTGGCTGCAAGATCTGGCTCCTTTCGAGACCGATTGGGAAAAGCCATTTCTGGAAGTTGCACCCTGGTTGATTGTTGTTTTTAAGAAATCCTATGATATCGACGCCGGAGGAAAGAAATTAAAAAATTATTATGTAAATGAATCCGTCGGTATTGCTACCGGGTTACTTCTGACTGCCATTCACCAGGCGGGATTAGCCTGCCTGACTCATACACCTAGTCCTCTGAATTTTTTGGAAAAGATCTTGCAGCGACCTAAAAATGAGAAAGCTTATTTACTCATTCCAGTGGGATTACCTGCCAAAGATGCCACTGTACCCGACTTAAAAAGAAAGGAACTTAGCGAGGTCGCCATTTTCTATTAAAGACATCTCGATCGTATTCCGACTCTTCCAATTTAAGCGTTCGTTTAGGATTTATTCAAACCTTGATTATCCCTCTCAATCTAATGGTAGTTGGTCAAGCCAGTCTTTATTGGTGCTGAAGAAAAATCCTCTGCCTCAATCGGCCTATTGTTTAATCTTGATAACATGGAAATCTGCCCAATATGAGTCAGGGCATCGGAAAAAGGACCCTGCAATATTCTTTTTGTTGTCTCCATATCTAGCTCCTTTTTCGAGAGCACTTTGTCGAGATGATTAATTTCAAAAATTAATCTATTGATTTCCATTTCTAATGTGAGTTTTGCTGAGCCTGTCTCCTGCTTACGTTTATCTTCCAGTAAACCTGCCGTCCAATGCAGGACCGAATACATATGACTGATGATTTCGTTAGGCGATCTACTTCCGCTCCCTAATGAAAAATTGCCGAAATCAGCATCTCGATATGCTACCGATTTACTAAACCGATAGCTAATGGTGGCCAGAGCATGCCTTATGAATTCATTCTTCATGTTCTCAATTTTCACCCTAAGTCACCAGATAACCCATGGCAACAAAAGGTCAGAATATGCTAAAGATAATTCAATGAGCTAGACAAAGGATTTATAAAAATACTTTATCACTAACATACTGAAATACGGAATAACTATGTCCCGAACAATCTACCTGGAGATCCTCCTTATTTGCCCACTGATGCTTCCAAAGATTATCCTGACTAAAGGGTTTATACAGGGTTTCCTGAATTTTCTTACCTTGAAAGAGAGTGCCATTCTAAGAAAGATGAAATAATATCCTTGAACGGAATTTATCCCGGATTAAACTACCTTCCTCGCCGGTACTCTAATGAAAACAGAAGAATTTAATTAATTATTTATAATCTTAAAAAAACCATTATGAAATTCATGTTAACCTGGAGAATTCATCCCGAAAAAAGGCAAGATGCACTTGCTGGTTTTTCACAGATGACGGCACAAGATGACATTGCAGATATGGGAAGCACTGTGCGCCTCATTGGTCGTTGGCATAATATTGCCGAATTTAGTGGAGTCGCCATTTACGAAACTGATGATCCCATAGCCATGTCCAACTGGGCTTTGAATTGGAATAGTATTCTGGACGCGGTGGTGACTCCCGTTCTGGACGACGAAGAAACCAGAGCACTGGGAAAAAGCCGAGCACAGGCGGCAGCTGGTTAAAATGGGCATACAAGAACTCTAGCAGCCACGTTTCCACTTATTCCTGAAATAGCTGGGAATGTGGCTTCTTCTGGCCGGATTTCATGACTTAACAAACCAAAAAAGATAAATACAGAAGACTATTGGGCCTGGTTTCCCTCAAACAGATTGTCAAGAAACTTCACTCGCTTATGGGTTCGGGAGAGCTTGCTACATTCTCGATTTTCGCATCACCATAATAGATTACTTCTCCGGGACTGCGTTTGTCCTGGTGCAGGATGATGCCGTTCCAGAATTGTCCACAGGAGTTATGCAATCTCGCATCATGCAATATTAATTTTCCACCACTTTCCACGATAATCTTGCCTCCCGGAGGTATCGAGACCCTGCAGTGCACTTCTAAAACACCACCAGTAACTATGACCAGATCACCTTCCAAATCTTTCGCTCCCTGCCAACTCACTGAATCCCGGATGGTAATCGTTTTCCCAGAGTCATATGTACACCAGTTTTTCACCAACATTTTACGGGGCAAACTACCCTCGCGGCTCATGGCTTTATGAATTTTGCCAATCTGACACGGTGTCCAGGCACTTTGATTGGCATTGTAGTCCATCAGATTATTTGACGCAGCGGTATCGCAAGGCGGAGGTTGGGTATTGTTCCAGCAATTGATGTTTCTTGGAGTGTCATCACATCCATCATTGC
The DNA here is from genome assembly GCA_013001805.1 of Saprospiraceae bacterium. Taxonomy (GTDB): domain Bacteria; phylum Bacteroidota; class Bacteroidia; order Chitinophagales; family Saprospiraceae; genus JABDMH01. The sequence goes on from JABDLW010000589.1 coordinate 4,317, forward strand.
CATTCCAGGTATGGCGTAATCCCAGAACATGCCCGATCTCATGATTTATGATGCCCTTGAATGCCCAGGGATCTTTCCGTGTCTCAAAAACTCCGGAGATTTTTACCGCACTGCCCAGCGCAATGCCTGCCGAAGTAACACTGTAAGTCTCTGAGATCACACTATCCGGATGATGCGGTACGATGAAAAGGTTTATAATTGAGTCAAGACCAATGCCGTATTTCTGAATCACATTGCGGCTATAATTATTCCGGTTTTTGCCCCGGCTAACGAACCAATATAGATCATCATCATAGTGACAATATACCCCACTATCTGGTTCGAATCCTTGTGAGGCAGATAATTGGTAGCGATAGCGGGTGGGTAACGCCGGTGTCTCGTTATTGATCGGAAGCCACATCTTTGTGTTGTTTTCCAGACCCTTTGTCGCTTCAGCAATCATACGTTGGGCAAATCGTTTGGCGCGTTCACCACTGTAATTTTTGGTGCTATCACTCGAGTTCATAAAGTGAACGTTGACCCGCAGGTATTTAATCGGGGTATGATCGAGGTGACTGGTGTCAGGTGCATAGGAAGCGTCATCTCCGCAAAGATGGGCCAGATCCGTCCTTTGTACATTGGAATTTGTAGAAATCTGCTGCAAAGACGAAATAGATACCGGCAATGTCCTGGTACAACCCCAAGCCAATATCCAAAACATAATCCAAATCCAAATAGTAGATTTTCGCATCAATTATTAACTCTAATTTCTCTGTCTTGTTCACCGGAAATTCGTGGTTGACCGGATTGGCTACATATAATTCTATGATTACCGTGGCTGAGACCCTGTTCCCCGACATTTAGATTGCTGGTCACAGTCCTTTGAAAGCTTGGCGAAAATCTAATTTAGATTTTAACTATTCTCAAATATTTAGCCCTCCACACACACTAAGCACTTGCCCGGTAATATAAGCTGACAGGGGAGATGCCAGAAACAGAGCCAAATCGGCTACTTCTTCGGCTGTTCCCATTCTCTTTAATGGAATATTCTGTAAGAAAGTTTCTTTTACAGATTGGTCCAATTCAGCAGTCATTTCTGTTTCTATATATCCCGGTGCAATCGCATTACATCGGATATTTCTGGATCCTACTTCCTTGGCGATGGACTTGGTAAATCCAATAATTCCTGACTTTGATGCGGCATAATTGGCCTGTCCGGCATTGCCAAAAACACCCACAACTGAACTCATATTTACAATAGAGCCTTTTCGGTTTTTTAGCATTGGTCGCAGGGCGTGCTTCGTGAGATTAAAAACCGACTTTAGATTGGCCGTCATGACCGTATCCCATTGTTCTTCACTCATACGCAACATCAAAGTATCGCTGGTAATGCCGGCATTATTAATCAGGACATCGATCTTGCCGGTTTCTGATATTACTTTTTCAATTGCTTGTTGCGCTTCGTTATAGTCTGCTGCATTTGACTGGAAGGGGATTGCCTCGCCTTCAGCGCCCTGGAGCGAGGTTACCAAATCTTGCGCACTTTGCGCTGAGCTGAGATACGTGAAATAAACAGTCGCTCCTGCATGAACAAATCTTTTTACAATTCCGGAGCCGATACCTCTCGAGCCCCCTGTCACCAGGCATATTTGATCTTTGAGCATATTCATCCTTTGGCTATTTTCTTTGCTGAAGTGGAAAATTGCTAAAAAAATATGATATGACCGGTATCATGGAGCATCTGGCACTACTTTTGTGCAAATTTTTGCAGTGAATGTTTTGGTTGGTCCCAAAAACTGGTTTCCCGCAATAGTGCCTTTTATAAATCCGGCATGATTGACGGTTGAATATTAACCAAGGGTTTATCCATACCTGAAACACCAAGCCGGAACAGGCATGTTTCGGCTTTTTTAGTTACCGCCTGGAACTCTTGGGGTTAGACTTCAGGAATATCAATTACGATCTGATTCTCTTCAGCGCTCAAACAATCGCTGCTCCCAACAGATGATCAGGTATACCAAAGCCATTGACCAGTGCATCTGCATGTTGCCGCAATTGCTCGCAGAGTCTGTCAATTGTATGACGTATGGCTTTAGTTTTCACATATTCCAAGTAA
>JABDLW010000599.1 GCA_013001805.1 Saprospiraceae bacterium
GCGTTGTCCATCTGAGTTCTACCTGGTTATTCTGTACAGATGCTGCAAAATCAGCCAACTCCACAGCTAGCAGAGGTTGCTGAATATCGACAAAGTGGTCTTCAATTTCGCCATCAGGTGCGATTCCTGTTGGAATTTGAACCGATTGCATATCGGTACTGATTCGAATGCGTAGAAAAGTTTCGCTCAGGTTATTGGCTGGTACAGTTCCGAAGTCCAGAATGACACTTCCTCCGGAATTTGCTTGCACTTGTATCATTTGCTTGTCATCTACATCAAATCCGTCTCCTTCCAGATCCAACCAGGCCGAGATAAAAGCAGGTGAACCCGTACTATTGGAATAATTTACGGTGATACTCGCATTATCTCCTTCCAGGAATACCAGTGAACTGGCCACTCCATCTTCATCATCTTCTGCATCGAGAAAGTCATCACCTGTGGCTTCGAGGTCGGGGTTGCCGTCCGAATCCTGATCTGGTGCTAAAGCGCCGAAGAATGGACCCGGGAAAGCTAAGTTGTGAGCGGCACCATCTTGAGCCAGAGTGGTGGGATAACTATAAGGGTCTTCATTGGGTGCATCGCCAAGATCTAGCAAACCCTCATTAATATTACCACAGTCATATCCATTTTTAAAGTTCAGATAAGTGAGAAGTGACGAACCAAATTGATCGCCGGCGGCAATTGGCTGAGAACAAGAAGTGTGAAATTCGATCCTTTGAAATAATGAGTCGCCGGCCTGATTGTAAACCAATAATTCGAGAGCTGGTCCAATTACTTTCTTGTTGTCATTGGCATTCTCATCCGGATGGTTTAAACCACTCACGACAAAGACCTGATTTTTGATCACTGTGTTGTCATACCAGAAGATAGAAATTTGTGATCCCTGGGCATCGTGAGCGACAATGTGGACGGTATCTGGCATGGGAAGGTCAGGATAATAGTCTACACACACCACTCCACTTGTCTGGTTGTGGTTACTTCCAGCCATGTCAGAACAATGATGGCCAGTGTATTTCATGTGGAGAGTAACCAGACGATTGCCGTTAGTGCAGCAGTCTGTTTGACTCCAAAGCTCAGTACTGAATAAAATAAAGAAAAGCGATGCAAATAAGCATTTGCTTAGGTAATGATATGGTGGGCACATTTCTTTTTGAATTATTAGGTTGGGTGTGTTCTGGGGAATAGCAGCACAAAGATGGCCAATTTTTCTAATATAACAAACCGTCGCTCTCTGCAACCATTAAAATGTGTGGCTTGCTTTTCTTTGTGCCGGTTACATTTTAAAGCCGACGGTCACCACAATTTGATTTTTTCCCAGATGAGATTCCACTACCTGGTTGGGCGCTCCCGTCACCCGATATGGTAGATAGGTCTCGTTTATACTGCTATGAGTAAAGGCTACGTCCAGAAAAGCCTTATTTCCCCGTATTCCGGCACCGACCGAAAGCACCGATCGAAAAGAACTGTCATCGACAAAGGGACTGCCCAACAACTGGCCTCCTGCCCGGAAGCGAAAACCTTCCATGGCCAATTCGCCACCTAAGCGGATATTGACATTTCCTTTATAGGTGGCTTTAATTTCAGCATTTACTTCATCCTGGTAGGTGCGGTCATCAATATTGTCACTATTGGTTGTAAAATCATATTTGGCTGACGCATAGTCCACATATTCAATATCAGTGCTGATAAAACCTTTTTTACCTATGATCCAGGCGGCATTCGCTACCGCCTTCCAGGGTGTAGAAAGTGCATATTCAAATTCACCTTCAGGAGATGGCTCAAAAAATGATTCGTCACCACCACCTTGATTGAAAGCATAAGTTAATTCGGTTGAAAAACGGTCGGTTAGCGTCAGGTAGGTAGGCGTATGAAAAGCACCGCCAATCCGGATATTATTATCGAGTTTAAAAATGGCACCAAACTTCAAATTTACTCCACCTCCCTGCGTAGTAAGATATTCGTCAAACCTCAGTTCATTAAAGGCTGGAATGACATCTGCTTCATCGCTTTCCAGGTAATTTTTTTCCGAGGTATAGGATATGAATGGGATTCCAATGGTAGCACCCAGCAATACGCGGTCTTTCAGGTTGCCACCAAAACTAAGAACCAGCTCGTTGTCATAACCTCCGGTCTTTACAATTTGATTCTTACGGAAGACTTCTTGATCCTGGCCATCAAAGTCTGTCTCATATATACCATCATTTTCAAAATCATAAATGGCCCCGGTGACATAGGCAGGATATGCCTCGAATTGATCAAGAGTAGAAGGATCCTGACCAAAAGCTAAACCTGCAAATCGATCGACAATAGTGCCTTGCGTCTCATTATTATAATACATTTCCTGCTCATAAGAATTTAGCTTATTCAGACCGATTCCCAGACTTACAGATTTCCAGGCACCCCGATCAGCCATATTGGTAAAAACCAGGCCTACATTACTAAGTCCCACTTTGCGAGCCAACTGCTCGCTTTCGATACCATTATTTAGCGATGCACGAGTATTGTTGGACATGAAAGTGGGTGTAATCATGAACTCCGATTTCCAGTAACCGCCTATACCTGCCGGATTTATTGAAAGGGAAGAAAAGTCACCACCTAAGCCTCCGATGGCACCACCAATACCCATAGCCCTGGCTGTCCCCTGAGGATTCAGAAAACTGTAACGCAGTATGTCACTACTGGTTTGAGCATGGATCGTGGCAATACTTACGAGGAGTAAAAAGTAGAGTGCCTTAAATTTTGACTTCATGCTATTTAGTATTATTGTATTCTTCAATATGTACAGGCTACCACCTGATATAAAAAGGGTGGGCCAATTACTGACAGACCCACCCCACATTTTTCGTACGTTCTTTATTTTTAACCTCGCCTAGTTCCTTCTCGGGGAAGAACTTCGTGAGCTGCTACTGCTTGAGCTACTTCTCGGACTTGAACTGCTGGACCGGGAAGGTGTATAAGACGACCTTGAGGGAGAAGAACTTGGAGAATAACTTCTCGAAGGACTACTGGATCGACTCGGGCTGTAACTTCTGCTCGGAGAAGATCGCTTGCTGGGAGTATAGCTACGTGTTGGTGTTGATGACCGGCTCGGCGTATAACTTCGATTACTCGGAGATGTAGACCGGCTGGGGGCGTAACTCCTACGTGTATTCGATGTCGGTGAATACGATCTGGTAGGAGAAGTGCTTCTTGTCGGGCTCACTACCCGGTTTGGCGAAGCACTGGGTCTATAAGTGTCGCCAGATCGAGTCGCAGTTCTGCTCGGTGCTGAAGGAGTATATGTCTTCGTTATGGCCTTGCTTCTGGTGGTTTCAGTGGTGCGATAAGCTTTTCTCACTGACGCAGGGCTCTGATCGGTGCTTGTTCCGGTCCGTGTACCACTGACCGCGGTTCTGGTGGCTGCATTGTTGGTAGTAAAGGACTTATTCACCGCACCAGGATTTCTCACTGAAGTGTTAGGTGATGCATTTACTGACCCGTTCCTGCGTGTTCCATAGTAAGAACCTCGGGAATTATTGCTAAAAGTCGGTTGATATCGATCGTAGACAGAACCGTAAAAATTATTTGTATTGTAGAAGTTATTGTATCCGTAGAAGCCTCCATAGCCGTAGTTTCGGGCAAAAGGACTACCATAGCCAAAGTAGCATGACAGGTAACTTGCTCTACCGAAGCCCGATCCATAAAAGAAAGGATCATAGCCAAAGGGATCATAGAAGCTATTATAGCCAAATCGGTTGAATGCATTATAGCGGCCGAATCTGCCAAAGCCACTGCCAAATGAAATGTTCAGACCCGATCCATAATAAAAAGGATCGTAGAAAAATGGGTCGTAGAAGCCACCAGAGTAGTAAAACGGTCGATTAAATCTGCGAATCCTTGAGGAGTAATAATAGTCCTGATCAGCATACTCACGATCGTAGTAATCGTACTCATCGTCGTCATAGTAGTAATTCTCGGTCACATAAGTATCACCACCTTCTTTCTCGGTGTAGCTGCTTACATAGTATTCATCTGCATCGGGATCGAAGTAGATGTCGTCAAACTGAGCCCAAGCTGACAGGGAAATCATCCAAGCCAGGGTGAACAGTGAACCAATCTTAAAAACGTACTTTTTCATGTCTAGTTGTTTTAGCTATTATTACCTGACGCTCTTTGAACCTCTAATTTATTACTTTTGGGCTCTTATTTCTGTTAATGATCATTTAAAGTTTGCACAAAGGGCTGTTAAAGGTCTTAAATCATCGGAAAAGCCATCAGTATTAAGACATTATGGCACCGGCAAAAGTTTCATCTTAACAGATATTTAAGCACAACTTCAAGCATTTTAAAGAAGAAATAACAGTTCCATGGCAAAAGAGATTACAGAGAGGTCAGAAGACTACTCCAGGTGGTACAATGATATTGTTAAGAAAGCTGGTTTAGCTGAGCATTCGGCCGTGCGTGGATGCATGGTGATTAAACCATACGGTTATGCTATTTGGGAGAAAATCCAATCCCAGCTCGACAAAATGTTCAAAGAAACCGGACACGTCAATGCCTATTTTCCTTTATTCATTCCCAAGAGTTTCTTAAGCAGGGAAGCAGCCCATGTGGAAGGATTTGCCAAGGAGTGTGCGGTAGTGACGCACTACCGGTTAATGAACGGTAAAGATGGAGAGGGCATAGTCGTAGATCCGGAGGCCAAGTTGGAAGAGGAGTTGATTGTGCGACCGACATCCGAAACAATCATCTGGAACACATACCGTGACTGGATCAATTCCTATCGCGATCTGCCATTGTTGATCAATCAATGGGCCAATGTGGTGAGATGGGAAATGCGTACCAGGCTGTTTTTGCGTACGGCAGAATTTCTTTGGCAGGAAGGGCATACCGCTCATGCCACCGAAAAGGAGGCAATCGAAGAGGCGCAATTAATGCAGCGTGTTTATGCCGAGTTTGCCGAACAACATATGGCGATGCCGGTATTGCAAGGGTCAAAAAGTGTCAATGAACGTTTTGCCGGAGCAGTCGAAACCTATACCATCGAGGCACTTATGCAGGATGGGAAAGCTCTGCAAGCGGGCACTTCTCATTTTTTAGGACAAAATTTTGCCAAAGCATTTGATGTGAAATTTCTGAACGAGAAAAACCAGGAGTCCTACGTGTGGGCTACATCCTGGGGTGTTTCTACCCGGTTAATGGGAGCGCTGATCATGAGTCATTCTGATGATGATGGTTTGGTATTGCCGCCAAGATTGGCACCAACGCAAGTGGTCATTGTTCCCATCCCGAAGCCGTCGCCGGCGATCATTGAGGTGGCAAACAGGATTAAAGATGGCTTGGGTGAAAATGGAATATCAATCAAGGTTGACCTCGATGAGAAGAAACGACCGGGGTTTAAATTCGCTGAATATGAAATGATGGGTATTCCGGTGCGCATTGGGATTGGGATGAGAGATTTGGAAAAGGGAGTGGTGGAAATCGCCCGGCGGGACACTAAGGAGAAAAAATTAATCCCGGTTGAAGATAGCGTTTCATATGTGGTCAATCTGCTGGAGGAAATACAACAGGCACTATTTGACCGTGCCTTGCAATTTCGAAATGAGCATATTTCATCCGCCGACGACTGGGATCAATTTGTGGCATTGTTGGATGACAAAGGTGGCTTTGTGAGTGCCCATTGGGATGGAACCGGCGAAACAGAAACCAGGATCAAAGAGCTGACGAAAGCCACGATTCGGTGCATCCCCAATGACCAGAAGCAGGAGGAGGGGATCTGTATTCTCTCCGGTAATCCGTCACAGGGAAGGGTTATTTTTGCCAGGGCATATTAGTTGTTTACAGTGCGAGGAGAGTAATACCAGTTGCACTCTGTGATTCGAAACGAATCGTACGTAGCAGCAACATGAATTATCTCAGCCCTCAAGAGAAAAAAGCGATTATTTGCACCAGAAGGGTGCAAGTGTTAATTACGCGTAACCCCTTGTTTAGTGAGATAATATTCCGTATCTTCAATTAGATGCAGAATGTATTATTATGAAAACCCACAACAGAGAAATATTGCTTTATTATCATCCGGAGAATCGATCCGACCGGCAAACACTGGCAATGGCAAAAGGAATGAGTAAGCACGTGCGATCCTATGCCTATGGAAAAACTCCATCCACAGAAACCAGTTGGAAAGGCATCATCCAATCGCTTGATTGCCATCCCAAGGATCTATTGGACAAATCACATCCCTATTATCAACATCACATTAAAGGTAGGGAGTTTGATGATGAAAGCTGGGTGAAGATTCTGCGTTTTAATCCCGACATTATCCGGGTTCCCATTGCTATGAGTGGTCGAAAGGCAATTTTGTGCAAGACTCCATCGGACATACATCGTCTCTTTGAGAAGAGATAACAGAATATGGCTTGGCTCACGGTCGAAGTCCATCGGATTGGTCCTGTCTTACTATGGCTATACCGGGGTGAATCCAGGTAGTTGATTGACCTGTATACAGACCAGGTTTTTCTCTTCCATTTAAAAAAATCATAATATTTGTTGATTTCCTCATTTTTGGATGGGGTGCTTATATCCCATTTCTTACATTTGTGGATTATCTTAAAGCTCATTAAGGAATCGTTATGTCGTTTGAAATTGAAGGAAAGCTTCACAGAAAATTTGATACCGAAAACAAAACCGCCACTTTTCAGGCCAGAGAATTTGTATTGGAAGTAAACGCAAACAATTACATGCAATACATTAAATTTCAGCTGACCCAGGACCGTTGTGCAGTCTTAGACCCATTTGAAGAAGGTGATCGCCTGAAAGTGCATTTTGATCTTAGGGGACGCGAATGGAATGATAAGTATTTTACCAATCTCAATGCCTGGAAGATCGAGAAGGCCGGAGAAGATGTGGTAATTGTTCCTCCACCTGCTGCTCAGGAAGACTTTCCAGATTCCTCCACCGAGCCGGTATTCGGCGGAGCTGATGATGACGATGATTTGCCCTTCTAACATTTGGACGAGAAAAAGGACTGCTCAACCAAACTTTTTTGTCACCTCATCGCTTTATAAGCAGTATGCGGATCCTTTATTTCTTCATTTTTTTGACCTCGGTGTCATGTGTCCAGGCTCAGATTCTGGTAGGGCTTTCTACTAAGTGGGATGACTCCTTTAGTGAATGGTTGATATACGAAGAGAATCAGGAAGGAGAAATTACGATGAAATGGCCACTTAAAGGTGATTGGTCCAGTTGGAATTTCCGATTAGGAGAATTGAGTGGCACCATTCAGGTGAAGTGGAAAGGGGATGCCAACCTATGGGAATTGAGGGCCGACAATGAAATAGTAACCATTCGAACGATCTGGAAAGATGATTGGCGCCAATGGGAGGTAGCTAACGGAGACATAAAACTAGATGTCAAAAGTAAGTGGGGAAATATATTTGAAGAATGGCTGGCGGTAGATGACCGGTACGGAAGTATGAAAATTTATACTTCCTGGGAGGGGGATTTACGTGATTGGGTCGTCGAAGACATGTTTGATCCTGAAGTCTCATTACCGACCAAGATTGCCATGGCATTTATCCCGGTTTTTTATTCAACACCAAAATTCTAGTTGCATTTCCTATTCAAAAGCAACATTCAGAAAATTTTGCGATGGACAAAGCAACTATCCCTTAATTTGCTTGGCATGGTCTGATGTTTTTACCTTTTCTATCACCTTGGTAATAATGCCTTTTTCGATAACAAAGGTGGTACGGATTATGCCGTCAAACTCGCGGCCCATAAATTTCTTCCGGCCCCAAACCCCGAAATCAGAAATTACGTTCTTATCGACATCAGATAACAGAGGAAATGGTAAAGAAAACTTCTTTATAAAGTTTTGATGCTTTTTTTGACTATCGGCACTCACGCCCAATAATCTAAATCCTGCTTTTTTCAATTCACTAAAGTGATCACGGAGATTGCATACCTCGGCAGTACATCCTGGGGTATTGTCTTTGGGATAGAAAAACAAGACAAGTTTCTCATCGCGATACATGGACAATGCATGAAGATTGCCGTCTTGATCGTGGCCTTCAAATTCCGGTGCTTTGTCTCCAGCTTTGAGGTGCGTTTTTGCTAAATCAGACATAAGTTTATTTCGTAGAAAATCTAAAATCATATTTGGTCTTATTTGCAACAGGATCTGTTACTAAAAGTTTGAAATGATGGGCTCCTCTTTTAAGATCGGCTTCATTAAAACTGCATGAAACTTGCTTGCTTTTTAAGTCATATCTAGCCAATAGCCAACGATCATCGAGTCGGGCTTCATACTGAAGACCAAGCGAAGATCCACTATGGTCATCATCAATTCTAAATACTAAATGTCTACGCCCATAATTATTCCGTGTGTTCTTAAGCATAGTAATTGTGGGTGATAAGGTGTCTATTGCAACCATATATTTTCCCAGGGCCGAGACCTCTGCAGTGAGCCATTCGTTTTCCCAACTGCTCTCATGATATTCCACTTTTTCCGCATCAGGAACGCTGACAATCAAAAATTTCGACTTAAATCTCCGCATGGAATCCAGCGGCTTTATTCGGATTTGTACTGGATTTTTTAGTGGTTGTGAGTCATCGTGGATATAATAAACAAATGAGTAGGGAGATTGGAGGCTGTCTCTTTCCATCTTATAGGTACAGTAGAGATCTTCAAATAAAGCTTGCTCCGGAAAAATCAGTTCCAGGTTATTATTTGTAATGGTATCTGCTCGTCCGGGCATGATGTGGTAGTGAAATGTGGGATATACAGGAGGAGAAACCGTAGGAGTTTGACGTAGATAAAATTCGAGCGAATTTTCATTCCGAGCAAAATCAAAGACAACAATCCGCACATGTTGGGTGCGATTCCGAAATAGAGGAATAACTCCATCCGTTACTTTCGCATCGTATATGATCAGTTCATTTGTTGGCAATCGGTAACATCTATGAATTTTAACGGCATGCTCACTATTTGCCCGAAAATCTATGTGGGTCTTGTAAGAGCTCATTTGCTTCCATTCCAGAGAATCAAAATTGAATGCATACCACAATACATTGTCAACAAAGACTTGCACTCCATAAATGCCATTTTTATTCTGACCTCCATTGTGAGGATCAATAGTCTCCAGACCCAGTCCTACACGCCAGGCGTCAATCTCAATGGTGTCATTCCGGATTGCCTGCGACTGCAGGGTTTTCGTTTGATAATTGAATAATTTATAATCCAAAGAATAGATCGAGATATCTCTGATCAAGGGTGGCTGATGATCCTCAACATCAAATTCAAAATGTAAAGGATTAATCAGGTTTTCAGTTTTGGAATTCCGGATTTCAAAGTGCAGGTGCGGACCAAAAGAGTGCCCGGTTGATCCCATCTTTCCAATAAATTGACCCCTTTCGACCGGAAGTAATTCCGGCGCGAGCTTTAGATTTACTGCGAAGGACTCTTTCGCCTGCTGTTGGGAGAAAACATAATCATCGATTTCTTTGGTAAAGGATTGCAAGTGGGCGTAAACTGACGTCAAGCCATTAGCATGGGTTATGTAGAGTGCATTTCCAAATCCACCGGCTGTGACACTTATCCGGCTAATATACCCGCTTTCAATTGCGAAAACTGGATCACCCCAGGATCCATTCTGAGATTTGATGTCGATGCCGCCATGAAAATGACTATTTCTTAATTCCGCAAAAGTTCCTGATAACTTAATCGGATGTTCAACTGGCGCATTAAATGTACTGGATATCGGTTCAGGAGGAACCTGAGACGCCAGAAAAGAGGTCAGGCCTACAATCGACAGTATTAAACAATATCTAAAGTGCCTGATCATCCGAATATTTTATGGATTACCTTGTCCACTGCCGATGTATAATGCATCTGGTCATGACTTATGGCTTGAGAAAGATCATTAAATAAATCACTGAAGTCAGTGAATATTCTATCTACAAGTTGCCGCTTACAACTTTCCTTAAACCAGAATACTTCACGCTTTTTCCGGTTAGAAGCAAAATCGATGTGTTTGGAGGCCACATTGACTGAGTCAAGCACCGCTTTGAGGCCACGTTTTTCTAAAGCGGAACAAAGCAAAACTTCTCTTTCTTTTCCCCAAATACCTTGAAATGCAGCCCGGGTTTGCTCTGCTTTTGCTGACAACACCCCATCCCATTTATTGACCACTAATAAGTCGGCACGTTCAGTTATTCCTTTTTTAATTCCCTGAAGATCGTCTCCCGCCGCAGGTTGCAGGAGAACTAAAAAGAGATCGGAAAGATAAAAAGCCACGGTTTCCGATTGACCTACACCAACGGTTTCGATGAGAATATAGTTGTAACCGGCTGCTTCACAGAGCAAAGAGACTTCGTATGTTGCGTTGGCAACGCCCCCAAGGACACCACTACTGGGGCTTGGTCTGATGAAAGCCTGTGGGTTGTTGCCGACAAAGGTCATTCTCGTTTTGTCACCTAATATACTTCCACCGGCATCCTGACCGGATGGATCTATGGCCAACACGGCAACTCGATTTCCGGCATCAAGCAGGAGTTCTCCGAAGGCGTCGATAAAGGTGCTTTTACCCACACCAGGAGGGCCGCTAATCGCAATCCGCATAGCCTGATGGTCATTGGACAAAGATCGCAATAACTCACCGGCGAGAGTTTGGTCATCTGGCCTGGTACTCTCAACGAGCGTAATAGCCCTGGCCAGTGCCAGCCTATCGCCAGCAAGCAGGTTGGATCGCAGCGCTTCAATCTTCAATGACATAAAATGTTAAAAGTTAAATCAAATATATTAGTTATTTAATTGATTTATAAAAAGCTCATAGAGAGAAATTTACGTGTCCCTTTTTTTAACATTAGCGAAGCAGGATTCCCTTCATGGTTAAGGTTGACTTAAAATGCCCGGGCTATCTTGCTGAACCTTTTGGATGCCGGGGAAGTAAGTTAACTTGTCATCGATTCATTTAATCCTTAGATAGAAGGAAAAGAGGGTAAGCTGGTAAAACAAGTTTCTTTAATTGAGTTACTTGATGCTCTTTATCAACCCTGCCCTCTTACTTACTAACCTTTTTACACTCATCTTCTGTACCGACTCTGCACAAGTCTGATATACATTAGAAATTCACACAAACATATTACAACTAATTCACTCTCATCTTCTATATTAAGTAGTTTATGTTACGGTATGAAATTATCCGGCAGATTAAAGTGGAAGTCTTCTGGATTTTCTAAAGTGAAGACCATTTATCTGTCGCACATTTTGGTTTTCTAACATCAGTAAGCCAACATACCAGAGTAAATCTATAACAATCGCCTGAAATGAACATTTTGATCATAAAAGTCGTTATATTTGCAGCTTAGAATAAATCTAAATAAACATAAAGACTCATGGCTCAGAGACTCATTTACCTGGATAATAATGCGACTACTCCGACAGACCCGAGAGTGGTGGATACCATGGTGCCTTATTTCTTTGAGAAACACGGCAATGCCGCCAGCCGAAGCCACCCCTTCGGATGGGAAGCAGAAGAAGCCGTGGACTACGCAAGGGAACAGGTGGCGAGTTTAATCGAGGTAGATCCTAAGGAAGTGATTTTTACCAGCGGTGCTACAGAATCGGATAACCTTGCACTAAAAGGTGTGTTCGAAATGTATCGCAGGAAGGGTAATCACATCATTACCCTGAAGACCGAGCACAAGGCGGTACTTGACTCTTGCCAGAAACTGGAAAAACAAGGTGCCGAGATCACTTATCTGGATGTGGAGGCAGATGGCCGGGTGGATTTAGGTAAGTTGGAAGCGGCAATTAAGGATACTACGATATTGATATCGATCATGTGGGCCAACAATGAAACTGGGGTGATCCAACCGATGCAGGAGATAGGACAGATATGTCAGAAACATGGAGTTCTGTTCATGTCTGATGCTACCCAGGCAGTTGGAAAAGTAAAAGTATCCCCAAAGGAAATAGGCATTCATTTGATGGCATTTACTGCACATAAAATGTACGGTCCCAAAGGAGTAGGTGCACTGTTTGTGAACAGGAAACAACCACGGGTCAAAGTCACTGCTCAGCTAGATGGAGGTGGTCATGAGCGGGGTATGCGTTCTGGAACGTTGAATGTACCCGCTATCGTAGGTTTTGGCAGAGCTGCAGAATTAGCCAAAGCAGAAATGAAAGCAGATGCGGAGAGGTTGAGTAAACTGAGAGATAAATTGGAAAAGTCCTTAATGGAACAACTGGAAGAAGTGTATATCAATGGTGATCCTGATCATAGAATGCCACATGTGACAAATTTGTCTTTTAAACATGTAGAAGGTGAAGGATTAATGATGACTTTTAATCAGCATATTGCTCTTTCCTCGGGTTCGGCCTGTACCTCTGCCTCATTGGAACCTTCCTACGTTTTAATTGCTATGGGCCTGGGTGACGATTTAGCCCACAGCTCATTGAGATTTAGTCTGGGTAGATTTACCACCGATGCAGATATTGATTTTACTATCGATGCTATTGCCAAAGGAGTTAAT
>JABDLW010000608.1 GCA_013001805.1 Saprospiraceae bacterium
GTGTTACAATCATTTCAGCAAAGTCGCTGGATGAATTGGTAAAGGTGATTGTCTCGCCAGTCGCTTTGAGTTCAATTTTTTTGTCCATAGTTGGTGTCGTTTTAGGTTTATGTCTGTGTTTGCACGGTCGTCAAAACTTGCCGGTAACCGGAGTACACCCAACAACCCTAAATATAGCCTAATATGAGCCATATTCAGAGCTCTTGACACACTAAATTTCACTTCCAGAATTTCAACATGCCGGCCGGAATGGTACACCACAACGGTTTAGCATAAACTGCGTTTTAATGTAGTTTAGGTGTTGTTGTAAGCTTTTTTCTTTCAGCTCTTACTGAATGTTCCAGATTAAGTATTTCGCTGTCCAAAAGTTTTCTACCGATGGGAGCAAAATACTCGGAATTGAAATCGACCAGCGTTTTATCTTCCATCAACGAAAACCCATATTGAGAAAGCACTTCTTTTATTTCCTCAGCTGAATAGAAAGATATCCAGGGTTCTCCTACTTTTGCTGCTAGGTTCATTATTGTTTTTGCTTTCTTCTCTGGGTGAGGATAACCCGTGCCAAAGCAAGCTGCAGGGTCCGTCTGCAACTGACTGTCCACATATGAAATGTAAAAAGTAGCGCTAGTATTTTTTGTAAGCTCCGCTAATTCTTCTAAGGTCGAATTCACCGCCTCCTTTGATATATACTGTGAAACACCTTCCAGGGTGAAAATGGCTGATTTACTTTGATCAAAGCCAGCTTCTAAAAGCTGTTTCTTGAGCGATTGGTGATTAAAATCTACGCTTACATATTTTACGTTTTCCAAATTGGGAACATTTGAAGGAAGTTTAGATCGTTTTCTATTCTGAACCTCTTGCTGGTCTACCTCAAAGATTTCCAGTGTGGGTGGAAGATTAAGCCTATGGGCTCTTAAATCATACCCCGCACCAAGAATAACGTATTGTTCCACTCCTTGTGCTGCGGCATTTTGTACTAAGTCATCAATAAACCGAGTGCGAGAAATAAGATGTTCATGAAATCCCGGTGCGAACTTTTTAGTCAACCAAACGCTGAACCTATGCCCCATCAGTTTGATTATACCTGCTCCTGCTACAAACTTGTCCGCATTGGGGTCATATATGACGCGTTGATCAGGTTTAGCGAGTGATTCAATCAAACGCTGTTTTGCAACGCCTTGGGCTGTTCCATCTTTTCTAAATATCGAGTCACTCATCCTTGGTAGCTATTGCCCTTTTCAATTACTTGTAACGGTTGGTAGATGAACCGCATCCCAAAGATATGGTTTATACATATTGTCACCGGCCGGCCCAATGATAGATCAACATGGCTGCTTCTCCTCGTGTAAGATTAGCTTCAGGTGTTTGTAAGCTAGGTATGTTTTTTTGCAGCAAACCGGAAATAATCCTGATGGCCATAGCACCTGTTACCGCTTGGTCGGGATATGCAAATGCCGGAGGTCCCTGAACGGATCGTTCTCCCCACCAATAGCTCAACCAATTTCGTACTTCATAGTCAAAGAATGGTTCAGTGGATTGAGTAGAATAATCGTACAAAGACTCAATATATTTAAATGCAGGATGCCCGCGGGGTACATCATCGAAATGAGCCGCTGTAATACTTATCGGGATTTGTAATCCCTTAATAACCATACGAGCAAACTCACCTTTGGAAATTGGCTGATTTGAACGAAAATAATAATTGTCATCACTATCAACCGCCCCCAACAGACTTAGCTTTTGGACAGCCTCAAATTCAGGTGCATCACCAGTCAGATCTTTGTAAAAGAACAAATTAGAACCCTGTTGTATCAATTCGTCTTGAATGAGGTTAACATCTAGTTCACTGAGTTCACGCCCACTATTGAGGGCCTGTACAGCGGCAACACCAGCGGCCTGCCCAATTGAAGACCATACGGGTTCCATACGAACACTCGATATGGCAAGGTGTGTTGATGAAATGCAAACCGGAAAAAGCAAACCCTTACGATTTCTGGGTACCATCACTCCATAGGGAATCTGGTATGGCCAGTGACGTCCTCAAGATGAATATCTCCTTCCGCAGCTCCTTCCCCGAATGGACCTGCATTATACGTGGTTGGATTTTGTACATTGTGCACGTCCATAGGATACATACCAATCGCTATCGATTCGGAATGCAATGGACCCCTAATTCCGTTTCCACGCAGATCTTTGTGAAGATCACTCTCCGTTAGGGTATAAAGCCCCTCGATTCGACGACCCTGACGCACATACAAACGATATGGGAAGTTGTCGTTGTCCATGAACTCGTCGTCTGCAAGTCCGACATTAGGTGAGCCTCCATCCATTTGTATATAGTACAGCCAGCCAAGCGAGTGGTTTCGAAAGACTTCCTCAATTTCACTACGCTCCTCCCAATCTGCCAAAATATAGCGGGTCGAATACCCAGTCAAATCAGCCCCATAATTGATTCCGAGTAAATCGAATTTGCCATTTGGTACGATTGGCTTCTGATTTGAATTCCACTTGTACTTTTTAGGGTCATAGTCTTTTGGGGGTGTTTTCAGGCGATAGGGATGATCCGGCCGGCCGTAATCTTTACCAGTCATGCGAAAAGTAAAGGCCTGGGTCTTGTCATCTGCTTCACCGCTGCTGCCGGGAAAAATGGTGCCTTTCAGTACCCCAGGTTTCGAGCCAAACCCATCGGTATAAATGAGCCCTGCATGTGGTTCATCATTCGAACGTGCTTCTCTGCCTATACGAAATGGTACCCCTGCAAATTCCGCAAGATCACCCTCATACGTAGCATCAATGAAAATTCGACCACTGTACGAATACTTCTTACCAAGTTTTCCCCGGTTGCTGCGCTCTTGCGTGATAACTCCCACGACGCGATCACCTTGTAGTGTGACGTCAACGGCTACCTGGTTAAATCGAGTAGTAATTGAGGGTACTTCTGCTATCATTTCTGCGTAGATCCGGGCTGCTGTACTGGGTTCCCAAACTTGACCTTCTGCCGCACTCCAGGGTAGAGAAGGAGACTGCTCCAGATGTGCTTTTACAACCGGATCGTCGGGAAGTTTTGTCAGATGGTATGTTTTTACACGCTTACGAAATTCATCCATTACCCCACTATTGGCTTCTTTTATATGGTCATCCATCCTCAAGACACCTGAGGCTAACATACCTCCCAGAACTGGGGACTGCTCGATCAATAGCACCGCCTTTTCAGCTCGTCCTGCAGCAATTGCCGCTGCAATTCCAGCTGGTGTGCCACCAATCACGATTACATCGTAATCGGCATCCTGGGCTACGACAGTAGCTGTAAATGGAGAAAAAAAAAGAAATGTTAGGAGCGCTAGACTCATCGGTAAATATCTATTGCAACCAGCCCAAAAAATGGGTGCAGGATTTTCATAAGCCGCAAGTAATCTGATCATAGTATTTATTTTTTCATTCCAAAGTTTTGCAGGGCTTGCCTGCACGTTTGTGTACACAGGCGGCGAAGTGAGATATCGAGCTAGGCAAGTCCTGCAC
>JABDLW010000611.1 GCA_013001805.1 Saprospiraceae bacterium
GTTTATTACAAAGGGATGGAAATCTTGTTGCTGCCGACGGAACTTCCGATTTAACACTAAAAATTGGAAAAGGACAGTATTATTTGGCCTTGAATCATCGCAACCATTTGGGAATGATGTCCGCTGGTCCGATTTCTATGGGTTACACCGCAACAACACCCATCGATGCATCACTCCTGACCTTCACGACTTACGGAATCAATGCGACAAAGACCATGTCGGGGAAACAGGTGATGTGGACAGGAGATGCTGATGCAACGGGTATCATCGATTCGGGAGACCGTGGCGCCACATGGAACAACCGAAATGATCAAAGCTACAATTTGAGTGATTGCAGCCTCGACGGAATAACCGATTCGGCCGACCGGGGAATTACCTGGAACAATCGAAATCTTATTGAACAATTACCCAATTAAAAACCCGTGATTCAATGAGACATTTTATCATTTTTTTACTACTCATCCCGATCGATCTTCTGGGGCAGATAGAGGTTACATTGACGGTCGAAAATCAATATGGTGATGGCAATAGTTTCTTTTTCGACATCTTCCTAACCCGCACTTCAGCAGCTGGCTCAGGTGATGTTTATTTGGGCAATTCAGACTTTGTCCTGAATTTTAATGACGCGAATTTTCAGGCACCTACCGTGCAAAAGGAAGGTTCTTCTCCAGGTTACAACAGTTTTAAACCGACTGACAGCAATCCTACCAATGATCTGATCACACAAATAAATTATTTTGATAATGCCACAGCCAATGTCATCAATGATCAAATAGTCATTAATCTCAATGGACCATCACCCAGCGATGAAAGTAGTTTCAATTCTCGCGTGGCTAAAATCGACGCAAACTCTTCCGTGCACAGATTAGGTCGATTTCGTATCACTGGTATTTCCAATCCCAGTGGAACCGCCGGACTCACTTGGCAGACTTCGGGTAATGGCCTCAAAACAAAGGTGCAATCCCTTGATCATATGTCACCTTTTAATACCACGGAAATCACTGTAAATGCCATTAATCCATCAGATGCTGCCTTACCGGTTAATTTGATTTCATTTAAAGCTCAGATTGTCGACAAACAAAAGTCAAAATTAATCTGGCAAACTGCTTCAGAAATTAATAATGAAGGATTTTCCATAGAAAGAAAAAATGGCACTCTTGCCTGGACTAAAATTGGATTTGTTCCCGGGAAAGGTAGTTCCTCTCAAAAGGCCTCATACGAGTTTATCGATCCGGCGCCAATCCTGGCTCTAAACTATTACCGACTAGCGCAAATCGATTTTGACGGCACCATAAATTACAGCCATATTGAGAGTCTAAATTTTACCCGGCAACAGAAATTCAGGGCGTATCCTAATCCCGTAAGACAGGTCCTCAACATTGATGGTTTAGATAAAACACCATTCCTGATCTACGATGGCCAGGGAACTTTGTATCAGAAAGGAATATTAATGGATCAATCGATTGACGTCTCCGGCTTAACTCCAGGTATATATTTATTATTTATTGATACCGAACCAATAAAATTTATTAAATGGTAGGGATCTTAAATAAGGCTGCACGAAGAATCTACCTGGTATTTATGGTGACATCTTTCATTTTTATGTCAACTCATTTCTCTTGGGCACAGAAAGTGGCATTTCTCACCATCGAAAATCAAATGCCGGTTGGTACAGATTATTATTTTGATATTTATTTAACCCGTTCATCCGATATAATACTTGGTGATATATATCTGGGTCATGCTGATTTCATAATTGCCTTCAACCAGGCGCTTTTTAATAATCCCACTCTGACGAAAGTCAACCCTTCACCGGGCAATTGCACTTTTCAACCCACAGTGAGTGACGCGAACAATGATTTAATTACCCGGGCAAATTATTTTGATAACTCTGTTCCCATGATTATGGATGATCTCCTGGTGATTAATTTAAATGGCCCGTCACCTGGTGATCAAATTACTTTTAATACTCGAGTGGCTAAAATAGATGATGCCGTTTCTATGCATCGCCTGGGCACTTTTAAAATATCTGGCTTAGTGGATCCCAATAGCGATCCGGATCTAAAGTGGAAAACGAAAGGCACCGGATTGACAACCAAAGTCTCTTCCCTGGTCAATATAAGTCCCTTTACCTCGGGTTTGATAGATCTGGAGACAGACACCAATACCTGTCCCGATTCACTAGGCATGAGCATTCCTCCCCTGCTCTCCGGCCAATACCAGGCTGCAGTCGAGATCACCTTGGGGGCAGCGGTGCAGGCGGGCGCAACAATAACCCTGACGGCAGGTAATCACTTTGAATGCTTGCCAAATTTTGCCGTGCCACTGGGGACGACAGTAGAAATGAGTATCCAGGGTTGTCAGTGACGAGAATACTAGATGGGAAAGCAAAGGCCCGTACCTTATCCACTAAATACAGCCCAGAAGCACTTGGCCGGCTGAGTCAGGTTGTTATCCTATGGTGTCAAAATGATTTGGGTAATTCCAAAAAATTTCGGCCGTCTCAGATCACTGGTTGCCAACCCGGTTCATAAGTTCTGCTCCAGAGTTTTTCCGCCTCCGGGTTTCCAACGATATGGCCATTAGCCGGATTGATCTGCAATCCACTTTGGGTGCGATGGGCAATATTACCCAATTGACAAAGCAACACACTTTTGTGGCCACCTTCGATTTCACTGTTAGGTGGATTCCCATCACGAATGGCATCGAGGAAATTTTCAATATGACCCAGGTCCATGCGTAAGCCTGGTCCATAAGTGTTTTGCTGATTGTGTTCTTTTCCATCCTCAGCCGAGATCTGCTTGATTACTTTGGGCTGGCGATCATTATCATATACCGTGTAGGCGTTGCCACTTTCCAACACGATAGAACCTCCATCACCGTGAAAGGTCACTCCCGCTGACTGACCATGTACGGGCAAACGGTTGCAACTGCGACTTTCCCAGGTCATGCTTTTTTCATCGCCAAAATTGATACTTATGGTCTGGGTATCCGGTGGTTGCCAGTCATCCCGGTAGTGGAATCTGCCTCCGGTAGACACCACGTACGAGGGATAATCAACCTGCAGACCCCAGCGCATTAAATCCAGGAAATGCGTTCCATTGTTGAGAGCCTCGCCGGTTCCCCAATGCCAAAACCAGTGCCAGTTGTACGGATGCAGGTTATCCTGATATTCCTTACGTGGTGCTGGTCCTTGCCAGAGATCAAAATCAAGTTCGGCTGGTGATGATTGCTTCTTGCCATAACCAATCGGCTGCCGGCCATTGACATACCAAGCATTTGCATAGTATACATTTCCGATCAAGCCACTATGAATATCAGCGATGCAAGCCTGCACATTTGACCATGTGCGTCGCTGGTTGCCCATTTGTACCACCCGGTTATGTTTTTTGGCGGCTTCCACCAGCCATTCACCTTCCTGCGGATTGTGACTACAGGGCTTCTCTACATAGACATGTTTTCCAGCCTCACAAGCCATAATTGCCGCTGGTGCATGCCAATGATCCGGAGCAGCAATAGCTAAGGCATCCAGTGCGGGATCTTCCAGAACTTTTCTCAGGTCTTTTTCCACCTTTGGGACAAGATCCTGATATTTGGCAATGTCAGCCAGTACATCCGCTACACATCTGCTATCCACTTCACATATATACGTGATCTCACTATTTTCAGCGGCGGCAAAGGCGTTGGCTAAAGCACGGCCCCGGTTACATACACCCATAATTGCTACCTGCATCTTGTCTGCCACTTTTCTCTTTTTCAAAATATTAAAAGGTTGGATCACCCCACCCATCGCGGCCGTAGCCAGAGCAGAATCCTTAATAAATTGACGTCTATTTTTTCGTGCTTTCATAATTAATTAAAGTAGTAAAAGATAAAAAAATATATCTACTCCGTGATTTCGATACGATTTCCTTCCGGATCCAGGATGACACTTTCGTAATATCCATCTCCGGTTACTCTGGGTGCTCCAATCATCGCGTAACCTGCGTCAATCAGAGACTGAGTGAGGGCATCTACTTGATGCCGGCTACCTACAGACATGGCAAAATGGGCTATACCCAAATGCTGATCGATTTCTCCTGTTGTCAAAGCTTCTGGCTTATGCATGATTTCGAGGCGCGCACCGGAATGAAATGATAGAAAATAAGAGGAAAAGTTTTTTCGGGGATTAAAATATTTCTCACCGGCAGACGCGTCAAAATATTTTTCATAAAAGTTTTTCATTTCTTCCAAATCTTTAACCCAAATGGCCAGGTGCTCAATGTGCATCATCTCCATTCCAGCTTTACATGACAGAAGCCAGGGAGACTGCAGCCCCATTCTCCTTTCTACTTTGGTCTGCTGCGGTCATAAAGGCGAATATCTCAACGGTTTCCTGAGGATCGATCGGAACTACTCCAGTCTTAAAAAATTTTAGAATCTCCACCACCAGATGTTGGTATCCTTCATACTGTCCCACCGGAGCTATGCCTTCAGTCCCGAAAGCAACACCTCCGTAACCGCCCTTCTCGCTACGAATTCCCCGGAATGTTCCAATACGCCCATTTTCCCATTCTCCGACCACCACCTCCATATTATCCCGGAAGATCCTGCGTACCTGCTTGCAACCCTTACCCATTACAGTATAAAGGGCCTCCACCCCGTGGATTCCGTACCAAAACAAATCCGGATGTGTTTTTTCCAGCTTGGCAGGAGAATAAGTGTCCGCACCCAATATATCGCCAATTTTGCCATTTGCTACCTCCTGGGTGGATGGTGAATATCTCAGGGAGGAAGCACTAAAAACTGGTACTTCATGCTTCTCCGCCGTCTTAAAGATAGCCACGGTATCTTCCAGGCTAGCGGCGATCGGCTTATCAATAAAAACAATCTTTCCTGACTCAAATACCTCAGTTGCCTGCTCCAAATGTAACCGTCCATCATTGGTCTCAAGAAGTACCGCATCCACTTCATCCAGCAGTGATTTAATGGAGTCAGTAATGCTCACACCCAATTTTTTAATGTCTTCAATGTATCCGGGAATTCGACTGACACTAGATTCAATATCCCGGCTTCCCTGGGGGTACGCATGTGTAACAATGAATCCACTATCCTGCCCATCCGGCGGTTGGTTTATGATTTTGGAAAATGCGATGGCATGTGAGGTATCCAAGCCAATTACTCCGATTTTTATCTTTTCCATTTCACTCGAATAAAGAGGATGAGCGAGATAACTCAGTCCGGCTCCCGCCAGCAGATCATTAAATTGTCTTCTATGCATCATGGTATTGGCCTATTAAATTAAAAGTTTTACAAATTTCTTTTTACACGATTTTTTGTTTAATTCGCCGACTTTTTTTCCGGTTAAGTAAACTAATTTAGTCAATCTATTCCTCATTTCTCAATCGTAATTACGAAACCTTCTTGAACCGACTATGTAGCAAAAAAAAAGCCGCAGGAGAAATCGGCGGCTTTTTCAATTCTATATTTTTCCCGAGCTTACTTCACACCCAACTTAACACCCACATATGTATTTCCCCAGACGAGATCAAGCGTGGCACTGTCATCTCTCAAGTTCCCAACGTCGATCAGGAATGTTTCTACCTCGCAGTCGATTTTTTGTGCTGCTGAAGTAACCATCAGAGCGGGATCTTTACTGGTATAGGTATTAAATCCATTTTCTGCGAAAGGGTAAAAGTAAATCCCCCAGGATTCCATGCCTGGTTTGGTCAATAGTGCATAAGTACCTGCGGCAAGTGATTTACCTTCAACCATGACGTCTTTGCTAAAGCTAACTTTGGTGGCTGCGTTAGCACCCGTGCGCCAAAACTCACCATACTTGTGCATGTCCGGAAAGATCGTCCTTCCTTTCAGAGACGGTCGGGAATACTCCACAGTAATTTCCGTAGTTCCTGCCATCTGGACCAATTTAGATGACGGCGAAGGTGAGGGTGAATCCTGGGCCATCAAGGATAAACTTCCCAGTAAAAATGCTGGTACAAGTAGTAAAGTGAACAGTTTTTTCATTATCAATAAAAGTTTAATTAAGCAATGTAGTGTAAACGGTGTATAGATAAGGATTATTTCTAACATTGGCTCAATTCCTGAGTGCGAAACTAACGTTGGCTACCCAGACATCACAGGCTCCTTAAAGACATTTGGAACACTTTTGATTGCGAAATCACTATTTTGTTTAGCATGAGACATTCTATTTGGCTAAGCGTGGTTTTGCTTGTATGTCAGCAGCCCATGGCAGGAACTCAGATTCTCCGTCCCAATATTCTCTTAATTCTGGTTGATGACCTGGGCTATGGTGACCTTTCTTTGGCTGCCAATCCGGCTATTTCCACCCCTAACCTGGACCGGTTGGCCGCAGAAAGTGTACATTTTACGGAATTCTACGTATCGCCAGTTTGCGCTCCCACGCGCGCCAGCCTGCTGACCGGAAGATATCATCAACGTACCGGGGTTCAAAGTGTAACCAATGGTTATGAAACCATCAATCCAGATGAAACGACGCTGGCGGAAATTTTAAAATCAACCGGTTACCGTACGGGCATATTTGGTAAATGGCATCTGGGCGAATATTATCCAAGCCTGCCCAATGCGCAGGGATTTGATGAATACATCGGATTTCGAACCGGCCATACAGATAAGTATTTCAATGCTACCTTGGAAAAAAATGGAAGAGCTCACGCTACATACGGCTATATCACTGATGTCCTGACCCAGGAGGCTTTTCAATTTATTAAGACGGCAGAAAAGCAACCTTTTTTCTGCTATTTGGCTTATAATGCTCCACATACTCCCCTACAGATAGACTCAAGCTGGTTTGCCGGGCATCTGAAGCAAGGTCTGCCTGAGCGTACCGCCAGGGTCTATGGCTTAATAGAAAATCTGGATCAAAACATCGGATCTCTACTCGATAGTCTGGCATCTCATAATTTGACGGACAATACGATTGTAATTTTTCTGAGTGATAATGGCCCCATTAGTGGCTGGCAACTCCCGCAGGATCACATGCGGTACAACGCTGGCTTACGCGATCAAAAATTTACTATATATGAAGGTGGGATCCGTACACACTGCTTTTGGTCCTGGCCTGGTCGATGGCCTTCCAGCCGGCGATCGGATGTTTTTGGTGCACACATTGATGTGGTACCGACTTTGTTGGAGGTACTGCAAATCGCGAATCCCCTGGGACATCAAATCGATGGGATCAGTTTAAAATCCACTTTGGAAGGTTCCAGCGAAAATGTGCCCATGCGGACTTTTTTTCAGAAGTATGCGTTAGGCACTTTTGATTCACATTGGCCCTACCCTGGCGGCATAGCCCGGAAAGGTGATTGGAAAATGGTGAACGGCACTGAACTCTACGACCTGGAGGCCGATCCCGGGGAGCAACGAGATCTAGCCGCTATTTATCCGGATACATTGCGAAAATTGGATGAAGCATATCACTCCTGGTGGCAATCGATTCTATCCGGGTCCGAGCGGGCAAAGGCAAATATACTGGTAGGTCACTTGACAGAGGAAATCATTGAGCTACAACCTCACCATGGAATCAAACAGGGTAACATAACTTTCACCGGAAAAAGAGGCCTCACCGGTGAAAAAATTGGAACACATCCGAGTGGAGTCGACGGCGACTGGTTGGCTGGCTGGGAAGGTCCGGATGATGGCATTACATGGCCAATTGATGTGCAGGCTAATGGCAAGTAT